>JACZUZ010000098.1:0-748 GCA_022572905.1 Candidatus Zixiibacteriota bacterium
CGGCGGAGCCAACGGGGTCGGCCGCCCGGCTGTTACAGAGCTGTAATTTGCAGTTGACAGCATTGTGAATTTTCGTATCTTACGAAACGAGAGAAGTTAATTCTTCCCAACAGTGAATTTGGAGGTTCTCATGGGTAAATGTGTAGTCACGAATCGATGTCGCTCGATTGGCATGATACTCACGATTGTTTTTGTCGTCACACTATTGCCAACCCGACAGCCAAAATCTGAACTTGTTGTTAATTGGGAACTTAATGCTCCAGTCGCTAGCCTCATTCCTGACTCGGCCGCCCTGGATTTATTTATTCTGCAACAAATGGCGTTCAATCATTTACCCGCTGTCTCAGCCGGTCTGGTCATCAAAGATGAAATTGTCTGGACTAAAGCATATGGCTATGCGAATCTGGCGGACAGTACCCCAGCTGAGGATACGACATTGTTTCAGCTCTGGTCGATCAGCAAGATATTCACCGCTGTTGCGCTTGTGCAAGTGTACGAAGACGGTTTAATAAATTTGGATTCGAATGTAAGCGACTATTTGCCATTTGATGTAATTAACCCGTATTACCCTGATTCAATTATCACCGCCAGGATGATTTTGGCGCAAGTCTCTTCAATCCGACAAAACCCGACAGTACTCGAACCACTGTATACGTACGATGGGACAGATCATCCGATAGCGCTTGGAGACTTTCTGGCGAGCTATCCCTTCTCCGGCAGTATTGCCAACTATTACAATGAGATCCCC
>JACZUZ010000098.1:758-7096 GCA_022572905.1 Candidatus Zixiibacteriota bacterium
CTACTGCCAGCAAAACATCTTTGTACCCCTCGGAATGACAGAAACTTCCTGGTTTCTGGCGAATCTCGACACAACTCACATTGCGAAGCCATATTTTTGGGAATCGGGTCCGGGTTACACACCCGTCGGTTTTCATAGCATACCAACATACCCGGAAGGGACACTCAAATCCAGCGTCTCACAGCTGAGCAGATTTCTTCTGGCATTCATGCAGGGCGGCAGTATTGGCGCCGACACCATTCTTCAGCCCGGGACAGTCGAGGAGATGATTACCGTGCAGTATCCCGGTGTCGCCTATGGACAGGGTCCTGTGGGTCCGGCGGATGTTGGCTTAATCTGGACCAAGATAAATTCTGGCGGCAGAGAAATCTGGGGGCACGGGGGAACCGGGCCAGGCGGGTTTACGATGATGTTTTTAAGTACTGAAAGCAATATCGGCGTAATTGTTCTGACAACAAGACGGGTCCCATCTGCCGCGAGCATTATCATGAACGCGCTGTTTGACTTTGGAGAAACCTTTGATGGTGACGGTGATGGCTTCCATGATGGCATAGACAACTGTCCCACATTGCCGAACGTCGATCAGGCGGATTTTGATGGTGATGGGTTGGGTGACGTTTGTGACCCGGATGATGACAATGATGGAATCGCAGATGGAGTTGATAATTGTGTATTCGCCGCGAATACAGACCAAACAGATAGTGACGGCGATGGTGTCGGTGACGTTTGTGATATTTGCCCGGGTTTTGATGATGCTGTTGACACTGATGCCGATGGGCTACCCGATGGATGCGATCCATGTCCCACTAATCCTGCTCCGCTATGTTGCTGTGTGGATCCTGGTGACTCGGACGGCGGCGGTGATGTCAATATCGGAGACGCAACTTTTATTGTGAAATACATTTTCCAAGACGGAGATACGCCTCCATGTTGCTATCAGGCAGATGCAGATGGTGGCGGTGACGTCAATATTGGTGACGCAACCTACATTGTTAAGTTTGTATTTCAGGATGGCGCCGCGCCAACTTGCCCAAATCCCGACGATGTAGTGTGTTTGTAGTCCGGTAGGTCGAAAGTCTTGTGCTTTCAACAATTCTCATTCCCTTGATAAAAAATAGTCGAAACCGCAAGGAACTGGACCCCACCCAGTGGACGTGGGGCCCATCCAGTGGATTTCGACCTACAAGAAATTCTGCTAATTTTCTTCGGATGACAGAACCGACAGGGTCGGCCCCCCGGCCGATGGGATCGGCGTCATGCCGTTTGGGTTCTGCCTATTTAATTTGTATATTTTAGGAAACTGGCCCAAAAGGTTCTTTGTAGGTCAAGAGCCCTTAGGGTCTTGACTATTGAAACTAAGAATGAAACCCGGACAAATGACCGGGCCACGCCGGGAGAAGAAGGGATGGGCAATCCGACATGAATCGAGACAACATGAAATACAAAGTTGCTATCGGTCCGCTTTCGACAGGATGGCATTCATGGACATTACTTCTGAGTCCGGAGACATTGACAGCAATTTCATACAGTCAAAGAGACTTATGGAAGTTGGCTCTCAATGAAATACTTGGATTTCCAAAGGACCCATATCAGGATTTTCGGAATAAAGTTAATGATGGTATAGAGGTTTGTATTCCGCCAAATACTCAAAGAAGAGATTATGAGTTGACCTCAATTAAGAGCGTTTGCGCGAAATATCGAAGCATGAGGAATCAAATAATAATTGAAGGTATCAACGGCGAGTTGAGTAAATACGATATCTCAGATCGATCAAGTACTAACGCTATTTTTGATTCACTCAAATCCTTTTATAGTACCAAATATAGAGAATTGGGAAAACCAACTACACTTGTCGGGAGAATATGGAAAACGTGAACTCGATACTCCGGGATGGTCGGTGGCCCACCTTTCAGGTGGGTTTCAAAGAAAATACAAACAAATAGGCAGAACCCAAAGACGGTTCTGCCCTGCTAACGCTTCTAGGACTCATTCTTACTCAATTCATCAAGTATTCTCTTTGCCATATCGTCATAATCTTGAACGGTCCCGGCATCACCGGAAAATGCCTCATCAAACACTCTATGTATTTCGTTTCGCAGTTCTCTCCAACTATTCGCTTTTCTAGCTGCCACGAGAATCGCTTCCGCTTCCCCCCTGAATTCATCTAATGGCGCTCCCGAAGCTATTAACTTGTAGTCATCCTGCTTGTTTAGAATATTCAACACTTTTTTTAAGTCACTCTCATAAGAGCTTCTAAATTTCTTCTTGTCAGGCTTCATACTTTCTAGCGGGGTGGCCCACCTTTCAGGTGGGTTTCAAAGAAAATATAAACAAATAGGCAGAATCAGCATATGTTTCTGCCCTACGAATACATTTCTCCCTAAAACCCCTCCAGCGCTTTTTTCTGCGATGGGGTGAGTTTGGTGGGGATTTCGACTTTGACTTCCACAATCTGGTCGCCCTGTTTGCCGTCTATATTCAAGCCTTGATTTTTCAATCGAAGTTTCGCGCCCGGCTGAGTTCCCGCTGGGATTGTCAGGGCGATCTTTTTTGTGAGTGTGTCAACATTCACTTTCCCGCCCAGCGCGGCGGTCTTGAGCGATATTGTCACTTCGCTGTAAATATCAACACCTTTGCGCTTGAATTTCTGATGAGGTCGCACGCGCACTGTCACGAGTAAATCTCCGCTCGGAGCGCCGGGAAATCCCGATCCCCCCAGACCGCGCAGGCGAATCTTTTCGCCGTCTTCAATTCCCTGCGGGATTTTGATATCAATGCGCTTGGACGCGCCCTGTGGATCACTGATTGTAATTCGTTTCTTCCCACCATCAATTGACTCCTGAAATGTTATCTCTAGCTCTGCTGTTGCGTCGGGGCCTTTTTGGGGCGTTTCCTGGGAGCGGCCGAATCTTCTGCCACTGCCCGCCGCGCCAGCGCTACGCATGATACTCTCAAATATATCACTTAGCCCCCCTGCGCCGCCAATGTCACCCGAAAAATGAACGCCACCCTGCCCAGGGAATGGGCCGCCCTGTCCTGGGCTGAATCCGCCCCCGCCAAATGGACTGCCACCTGCGAACGGTCCCCCGCCGCCGCTCTGGAAAGCTCCGAAGCGCCGCATATTGTCGTATTCCGCACGCTTCTTGTCGTCCGAGAGGGTTTCATAGGCCTCGGAGATTTCTTTGAACCGCGCTTCTTTGGCTTTGTCACCGGGATGACGGTCGGGATGCAGTTCTTTGGCCATGCGACGGAACTTCTTTTTGACTTCCGCCTTGGTCGCCTTATCCGCAACACCTAGTATTTTGTAATAGTCTTTGTTCATCGGTCAGTCATCTATAGAAGACGATACACACCTTAAAGAGCTTGTTCAAAAAGACGAGAGGTAGGTCGGCGTTCCGAACGTGCGCAAGCAAGTGAGAAACCCGACAATCTCTCTATTAACTGCGTCTGTCGGGTTTCTGCGCCCAAAGGGCTACGGAACCCGACCTACAGGTCCATCCTATTCATAATCTCGCTTTCATAGTATTCATACTTTTCACAATTCCATAATTTTGACAAACGCGAAACTATCTCCCCCGCGCTCCGCTGGTAGATGAGGCTCTTGCGGAGGCGAAGGAGATAGTCCTATGATACGCGATTTATGATTAAGCGCCTATATTGTAACATTATAACTGTTACGCAATAGTTGCAACGCTATCGTTCTAAAGGAATTCATTTACTTTACTTCTTCAAATTCCGCGTCCTTAACATTCTCATCCGCCTGTTCAGCGTCTGCGCCAGGCGAAGCATTCTGCGAGCTGCCATTCGTTTGCGTCTGGCTGTACATCTTTGAGGACATTTCCTGCCAGAGAGTATTCAGGTCGTCTGACGATGACTTGATTTCTGATACGTTATCACCTTTCAACGCCTGGCGTACGCGCTCATTGGCCGCCTCTACTTTGCTCTTGTCGTCCGCGTCTAGTTTATCTTCAAATTGTTTGAGATTTTTCTCAGACTGGAAAACAGCGGCGTCGGCGTTGTTGCGCGTATCGACTTTCTCACGACGCGTTTTATCCTCGGCTTCGTTAGCCTTGGCGTCGGCGACCATTTTCTCGATATCCGCTTCCGACATTCCGGAACTCGCTTCAATGCGAATGTTTTGTTCCTTGCCGGTAGCCTGATCTTTTGCGGTAACATTGAGAATGCCATCGGCGTCAAGATCGAAAGAAACTTCAATCTGTGGCAGACCGCGCGGCGCAGGCGGAATATCCGCCAGAGCGAAACGACCGATTGATTTGTTATCGTTCGCCATCTCGCGCTCACCCTGCAGAACATGAATATCAACCTGAGGCTGATTATCCGCGGCCGTGGAGAAAATCTGCGACTTGCGCGTTGGGATAGTTGTGTTGCGGTCTATTAGCCTGGTTATAACACCGCCGAGTGTCTCGATACCCAGTGACAACGGTGTTACATCAAGCAGTAACACATCCTTAACATCGCCCGCCAATACGCCACCTTGAATTGCCGCGCCCAGCGCAACTACTTCATCAGGATTAACCGAACGGTTTGGCTCCTTGCCGAAAAGTTTCTCGACTGTACTGATAACTTTCGGCATACGAGTCATCCCGCCGACAAGAATCACCTCGTCAACGCTGGTTGGTGAGAGACCAGCGTCATCAAGAGCGTCGCGCACCGGTTTGATTGTGCGTTCGATTAGATCATCGACCAGGCTCTCAAGTTTCGCTCGACCAAGATTAAGATTAAGATGCTTCGGTCCGTTCTGGTCTGCTGTAATGAACGGGAGATTGATACTTGTTTCCATCGTCGAAGAAAGCTCAACCTTGGCCTTCTCGGCCGCTTCACGCAATCGCTGAAGCGCCAACGGATCCGAGGACAAATCAACGCCGTCTGATTTCTTGAACTCTGCTACCATCCAATCAAGAATGCGCTTATCGAAATCATCACCACCCAAATGTGTGTCGCCATTTGTGGACAGAGTTTCAAACACACCTTCTGACAACTCGAGAATTGAAACATCGAATGTTCCACCGCCTAGATCATACACCGCGATCTTGCCGGTTTTCTTCTTGTCCATTCCATAGGCGAGCGCGGCAGCGGTTGGTTCGTTGATAATTCGCTTTACGTTAAGCCCCGCGATTCGCCCGGCGTCCTTGGTGGCCTGACGCTGGCTGTCATTAAAGTAGGCCGGAACGGTTATCACCGCTTCTGTGATTTTCGTTCCCAGATAATCCTCGGCGCTCTTTTTCATTTTGGCCAATACCATAGACGAAATCTCCGCCGGTGGACGATTCTTGCCATCAAGTACAATCATCGCCTCGCCGTTCTTGCCAGCTTTTACTTTGAACGCGTAGTTTTTAATTTCCGACTGAACTTCATTGAAAGCTCTGCCAACGAAACGCTTGGCTGAGTGGATAGTATTAGTCGGATTGCTTACCGCCTGGCGTTTGGCTATTTGCCCCACCAGGATTTCTTTGTTCTTGTCAACCGCAACTACTGACGGCGTCGTTCTTCCGCCTTCGCTGTTTGGAATAACCGTGGGGTCCTTGCCTTCAATTACCGATACACAGCTATTAGTCGTTCCTAAATCTATTCCTATAATTTTTCCCATAATGCTATCTCTTTCTATTTTGATTTCCTTCTATTTCTCGTTCTTTAAAATTTCGTTCTCGTTTTTTCGCGCGGAAAGGGGCCGACGTATTTCCCAGCATTGGAAATATCTGCGTCGACCCATCCTCCTCTATTCACCGCGACAACCGGATCGTTAACCGATCTTTACTTCCACCTTCTTGGGCTTGGCTTCTTCTTTGATGGGAATATCCAGTGTCAGAATCCCATCCTTGTAGTCAGCGCTTACTTTATCTCCCAGCGCCGTGTCGGGAAGCTGGAATGAGCGCTTGAACGATCCTCTGCTGATTTCTCTGCGCACAAATCCCTCGTGTTGTTCCTCGCGGTCGCTCTTGCGCTCGCCCGATATTGAGAGAATATTATCCTGAACGACTACTGTGATCTCGTCCTTTTTCATTCCCGGAATTTCAGCAGTAATCTGGATTTTGGCGTCGTCCTTCTTTATGTCCACCCTCGGGACGCTCTGCTCACTACCTGAACACGGAAAAGCGAGTCCCTCAAATTGGCTTTCCGGCCGATCCAGCCAGCCCTTGACGAAATTATTAAGAAAGTACAATTCCCAATTATTTATTCAAGTGTTGAAAATAAACCGATTTATTCAAAAAATATAGCTGGGGAACCAGCAATTAAAGAGCTAATCAAAATACAGCAAACCATGGATCGGCAGAATGAGCCCATATCGTTGCTTTTTATTAATCCAAACACAAGTGAAT
>JACZUZ010000099.1 GCA_022572905.1 Candidatus Zixiibacteriota bacterium
GATTCCATAAGCCAGCCAAGGCCGTAGGCGGGGATTATTATGATGTTATTCACTTGGGCAACGGTCGATTTGGCATAGTCATCGCAGATGTTTCCGGTAAAGGGATCTCGGCCGCGATCTTGATGGCTGGAGTGCGAGCGCAGATTCGGATTCTTGTGAAGGCCAACCTCTCTCCACAGGAGATCGTAGAGCGTGTCAATGCGGCGCTAGTGTCAGAAACTAATTCAGCGCAATTTATCACGCTCTTTTATGGCGTTCTCGACACAACAAACTTGCGAATTGAATACGTTAACGCAGGACACAATCCGCCCTTTGTTGTAGGGGCAGATGGCAAGATTACCATTCTCGATACTGGCGGAATACCAGTTGGATCATTTCCAGACGCCACTTTCGATACTGGCGTTGTCAACCTATCACCTGGAGATCGGGTGGTTCTGTATACTGATGGCGTAACAGAAGCCGGGGATCCGGCAACCAGCCACTTCGATGATGACGCACTACGTGAACTTGTAATCGATAATCGTACTCAGGACGAAAAGCAGATAATAGAGCTTGTCATGAAGAAAGTAGATTCACTCAATTCTAGGAGAGGACAATCGGATGACGTGACTCTCTTGGTGTTTCGCACGTTGCCGTAAAATACCTCAAAAAAAAGCTCCTCGGGTAGGACTCGAACCTACGACCCGCTGGTTAACAGCCAGCCGCTCTACCAAATGAGCGACCGAGGAGGCGTGTGGGTGGACTATTACGATCTATAACATCCGAGGACAAAAGAAAGAAGGCTTCAGCGGGTATCCTGAGGTGGGAACAATATCATCGAATGCGACACCTCGCGATATGAATCTGAAGTCTATTTTTGCAAAGCAACCGCTGGCGTATTTGCCGTTGAGCGAAAGATACCTCTTCTGAAATAATACGAAATTCAAATCTGGCTTTAATCGCTCCTTTCAACGAGATTCCGGGGTCGGGTATTTGTATTCTTTTTTATGTTGATATCCGTTTGCTCTCTCTTGTTTGTGGTAATCCGGTCAGTTATGGAAAATCCTCGGCTGACCGATAATTGAAATACTCTCCAGAGCGGCTGAAAATTGAAAGGGAACCAGATCAGGAGAGAATCGCTTCTACTAAATAGAGATTATAGGTATCAGAGATACAAGCCAGTACCTTTCCGGTACCAAAAAGAAACAATTATGAAAAAAACCGAAACCGACCAAGATATCACGCAAAAACTCGATCTCCGGGAGGCGCCCTTTCCTGACGCGTCTGAGATTTCGGAAATGATGAAACGTCTGACTGAATCGTCGGCGTATCGTTTGGCGTTCAAAGATGACGACTTTATGTCTCTGCGCGATATGCGCGGCGCCCGTCTTCAGCTTGAAATGCTCAAACCAGACATGACGCTCAAGAAAATGGGAATCTATTCCACCGTTGTCGTTTTTGGCGGCACACGGATAATTTCCAAGGAAGACTCGATAGAGAAAATCGCCGCCCTCGAAAAAGAGCTGGAGTCGAAGCCCGACGATTCAAAGTTGAAAAGAAAACTAAAAGTCGCTTACAATGTGTTGGAGAAATCGCATTTCTATGATGAAGCGCGGCGCTTCGCGCGAATTGTTAGCGGGCAATGCCAGATTAACGGGCAATGCGATTATGTAATCGTAACCGGGGGCGGACCGGGGGTAATGGAAGCCGCCAATCGGGGGGCCTGGGAATGCGGGGCGCGATCAATAGGTCTCAATATCGTCTTGCCGGATGAGCAATCCCCGAATCCGTTTATTACGCCCGAGCTATGCTTTCAATTTCATTATTTTACTATGCGCAAAATGCATTTCCTGATGCGAGCAAGGGCGCTGGTGGCGTTTCCGGGCGGATACGGAACTCTCGATGAACTTTTTGAAGCCCTGACATTGGTACAGACCAGGAAAGCGCGGACGCTCCCGATCATTCTATTTGGGAAATCATTTTGGGAGAAGATTATCAATTTCGATAATTTGGTAGATGAGGGAGTGATAGATCCGGAGCATCTGGAGCTATTTAGCTACGCCGAAACTGCCGAAGAGGCCTGGGAAATTATTCGGAGCCACCATGATATCGCTCGGGTGGAAATCACCTGAAAATTCATCGATATTCAATTCTCAATTCAATTGCTTTTTCAAAATAAGAGAAAATCAATCAGCGCAGTTTCTTGATGCGCTCTATTTTGTCTGAAAGCTCAGCCATCTCTCGTTTGGATATACCACATTCTTTGGCGCGGGATTCGTCTATTTCAACATCCGCCAATTTATCCGCGAGATACTTTAGCTCAACCCTGCTGAATGTAACCGAATCCAACTGATAATCTTCGAACGCTTCATAGGCGTTCGGTACTATTTCGCGAACAATCTCAGCGATAGCCTGTCCGTATACCCTAATCTCATATTGCGAATGGTCATCCAATCTGAGGCGCAGGAAATGAAAAAGATTATGCAGATCGATTTTCCAATACCACTGGGTGTAGAGCGAGAGCGGTAAGTTAATTCTCGCCAGCTCGCGGGCTATGTCTTCCTGAATGAATTCTTCGTATTCCCGATAAGCTCCGGCCTGAGTTTGTTTGAGCGATGAGTTGAACCTGTGGCGTAAATCGTCGGTAGGTTCAATTTCAGCTCGGCCTTGGCGATTTGTTTTGCTCTGGTGATGAATGTCGCCCGGCTTAGGAACGTAGAACTCATCCTCCATTACCGAATAGCGTCCCGAATATTCATTCACATTGGCCGTGCGATGTCTGATCCATTGTCGGGCGACAAAGATGGGTAGCTTGACATGAAACTTGAACTCAACCATTTCGAATGGCGAAGTATGGCTATGGCGCATCAGGTAGCGAATCAATCCGCGGTCGAGCGACACTTTCTTGGTGCCTCTGCCATAGCTAACTCTGGCGGCCTGAACTATAGATTGATCAGAGCCCATATAATCCACCAGACGCACAAACCCGCGGTCAAGACAGGGGCGCGGACGGAAAAGCTCCGGGTCGATATTCTTATCAGGAATTATTGGCTGAGCCTGACTTGCTTCTTGATCATCAGCGGAGGGTGAGGGCTTTTTGATTTCGCCTTTAGTGTTTTCCATGTTCCAAATATAATCGGGAACTTTACATTAACCAATAGGCGACCGCCACTTTCATGGCCACAAGAGACGAAAGCGCCCAAAGGGAAAACGCAATAAGAAAAACACAAGAAAAAGGGCCGGAGAAAACTCCGACCCTTCGGTAAGAAAACTCGTAGAAATGTTCGGTCTCAAACTCCGCTTGCGCCGAGCGTGAATCCTCAGAATGCGAAATACTTTAGAGCTTGCGGCTCACATTCGCATTCATTGTAGCGCGAATATCGCTAGCCACACGCTTCAGATGGCTGGTGGTCATTTCGTCTGTCCCACCGCCGCTTACTATGCCATCAATGGCGCCGGCAATCACTGACAAATCATTGTAGGCCAGTGAGCGGGCGTCCTGCGGGAATGTCGTACCTGTTGAGAGATATATAATCTGCAGGATTTTGAGATGCTCAAGCTGGAGGTTTCTGCGATAGCTATCGACATTACCGCTGTTTTGCAGTTCAGTCCAGATTCCACGGCGCAGTCTCTTGAACAAATCAGACATCGAGAAGATTTCCTCGCCCGGACCATACTGTCTGGCCTGATCCTCTATGCGATGAAGAGTAGTTGACGCATATAAGCGGTAGAGCGCGTTGGCCTGAATTGCCATCACCGTCTGATGAAGTGGGAAGTCTATTCTGGGCATATAATAGATTGACCACTTGAAATCAGGGAATCGCACCGGTTGGAGCTTGTTCAAGAGGCGCGCCGGTGTTTCGAAAGCGCTCGAAGCGAAAATCTCATTGACAAGGAAATTAACCGCTTCTATTTGTCTGGATGCTGGAACAGGTGTGAAGGGAACCGTAGCGCCCGGATCGCCCACATGTGAACGGTTGTGGTAGTATCCACCCACATACTTCGAGATGTTGCGGGAGGCGTCACGGTACCCGCGCCATCCGGCGCTAAATACACGGCGAATCTTCTCATAGCTGACGCCGTCCTTTTCGAATGCGTTTTCAATCTTGGACCAGAGTTCATCAGTTAGGGCGCAACGATCCCTATAGTAAACCATGGGATCGTCGCCGAGATCGAAATAGTTACAGGTCGGATCGATTGATCTGACAGAACCGCCAAGAGCGTCTTCATCGGTGCCATATTGCAGTCCCGCCTCAGCGGCGCGTCTTGATATTTGGGCTAGCTCATCAAGCTCACCGATGGTTGTGCCCGCTTCGAGTTGTTTGTAGGCGTATTCGACAACCCAGTCATCATACGGTCCCGGAGTCGTTACAAAGAACTCACCCTGTTCCATACCTTCGGGGGCGATGTTGGCAGGTGCGTAGTCCATGCAACTTGCAATGAGACCTTTTTCGCGAGTGAAACTTTCGTCACAAAGCTGCTCAGTTGAATTCATTGTGGAGGACTTGAAATTATGTCGGAATCCCAAAGTGTGGCCGACTTCATGCGCCACCAGGTCAACAATATACTGGTGGACAAACTTCTTGGTGATTTCATCCTTGTCGTCAAAATCATTGCGTACGCTGATTATCGAATAGGCATACCCAGCTTCACGCGCCAGTTCATCACCATAGTTGCAAAAGCGTTGTTTTTGATCCGGCTCGAGCGAATGGTAGAATGCCTCCCATTCCTCTACTGGCGGATTAAAGTCAGCGCCATAGGCGACCGGCTTCACCTGTGTCTCAACATAGTTGAACATATAACGGATGAAATCGGCGCTTATTCTAATATCAGCGTCATAAATCTGACCGGTGTATGGATTCACGCGCGAAGGTCCGACGGCGTATCCTGCTCCCGGCATAACCATCCAGCGAATAGTGTTATAGCGCACATCGGCGGGATCCCAGTCGGCGTCATCGGGCATTTGCTTAACAACAAGGGCGTCCTTGAAACCGATTTTTTCGTAAGACTTGTTCCAGTAGAGTACGCCCTCAGCGACCGATTTGCGGAACTCTTCGGGTATGGTGTTTTCCAGCCAGAAAACAATGGGGTTAACCGGCTTCGACATATCCGCGTAAGGCTCCTCTTTTTGCAGGTCCCAACGATTGACATAGCGGACATACGGACTCTCGGTATCAAGATTCGTGTAATCCTGATAGAGAGTAAGGAAATGTCCGACACGGTCGTCAGCCAGGCGTGGCTTGAAATTTGATTCCGGGAGTGTAGAAAGAGAATAATGGTATGTATGAATCATCGCATAAGGTGAATTCAGGTACTGTCCGTCGGCTGGTTTCTTAGTCGAAAAATACAGATTTACGTCGATTTCCGTATTCTGCTCGAATGATTTGACCGGTCCGAAATGGCTGTTGGATTTATCGAAAGAAAATCCGGTTTTGCGGAGCGTACCAAGGAAGTAGCCTGTATTGGCAACGTCGCGAACAAAATATTTCGAGGCGTCGACCAGGATTTCATCATCCGGTCCCGGTTTGGACTTAACGATATCCGAGGAAGCGAACAATGAATTGGAAACACCGCGTTCGACAGCCTTTTCCAAAGAGGAGCCCTTGTCGGCTCGAATACGGTCGTTCTCGACAATCATTTGGATAGTCTTGGCGACTTTCTTGAAAAAGAAAGGAAACTCAGCGCCCATGGCTCCGGAATCGTAATAGCTTCCGTCACCGCGACTGCGCGTGATTCCGCAAAGGTAGATTACATTGAGCTGATCCGGCTTGATAGCCAGATACACCTTGCCATCTTCGCTGTTGACATACAGATCGAAGAGGCCTTCTACTTTTTCGAAATCCTCCACGACTTCCTTGAAGTCTTTTTTCTTGTCATCCTTGTCATCCTTGTCGCCTTTCTTGGAACCGTCCGAGGACGAGTCGGAGTCGCCACGCGACAGGGCCATGGCCGACTCGGTTGGCGTCAGTGTCAGGCCGAAGACAAGAAGGAAGACAGAGATAATTAGTGTTCTAAGAGATAATGTTCTCACAGATAAACCTCCTAAAGGTGAATTGAAATAAATATGATGTGAATTGTTTTGTACGGAATTAGGCATATAACAGTTTAGACGTGATTCGCGGAACTAAAGTTCCGTTGAATTATTCTTGAAGTAAGATTGTTCCAATATAATTTCGCCTCTTATCGCTGAAGTAAACAGAGCCAGATTGAAGGTTAGTTCGGGCCGTTATCCGGCAAATATTCAACTTGGCGGAGAGAAGTTTAGAGAATTCGACACGGAATCCCGCCAATCCGCTTTCGTATATGAATGTATGCTGAGATGGTTGGATCAGTCAAGTCTCGACATTGACTGATGAGGGGTGGCCGATTATCGTGCGACGATTCAGGTTCACTCCACGAAGATAATCGCCACCCCCAGAAAGGCGATCAGCGCTCCAATAATTGCTCTTGCGGACAGGCGCTCTTTGTGGATGATTGCTACCAGGGGGATGACCAAGATGGGTGTAAGCGCGATGAGCGTGGATGCTACCCCAACTTCGGTGTGAGTGATACCTTCCAACGCCGCCCAGACGCCAAGAGTGGGTCCCAAAATCGACCCTCCCAAGATCAGCTTTATTCGTAATGGCGTGGAGAGCGAGCGCACGGTGGAACCTAGCTGACCGGCAATAAGAGCGCCAATCCAGATAGCCACAGTAGCGCTAAACATTCTTAAGAATCCGCCTGTCAGAGTGCTCATTTTGGTGGCCATAACATATTTTGCGATTACGAAACCAACTGCATGACAGACGGTTGCGAAGACTGTATAGAGAATAGCTTTCAGAGTGGCTGGCCGAAAGTTAGGCTCGTGGCGACGGCGCTCTGATGCAACCAGGATAGTCCCCACAATCGCCACACAAATTCCGAGGAGAGTCAGAATAGAGAGCCGCTCTGAAAGTACGAACCAGGCGATGATCGTTGACGCCACAGGATGAAGCGCAAAGAGCTGGGTCGTTTGGCGCGGACCCATTTCCTTCAAAGCGGAAAAATAGAAATAATCGCCGATTGTCAGTCCGATAATCCCGCTCAGGAAGAGAAGGGCAAGCTCCGGACTGGTGACAGCGC
>JACZUZ010000100.1 GCA_022572905.1 Candidatus Zixiibacteriota bacterium
GGTGAAAGATGCGCTTTTGCCGTCGCCCGACCCATCCAAGCCGATTACGAGACCAAAACCAATCAAATCAATCGCGCGGTCATTGTTAACTGTCGTAATATCCTTGATACGAACTGAGCCATCAGCTTCTACAAATAGTCCTACGCGGGTAATGATACTCGCAATAACAACTGTTGAGAGAATTTGAAGTGATCTGGCTAATGTTGACATATTTCGCTCCTATACTCTTCAGCGCTCTTCAAATTAAAAGAGCCACCCCATAAGTCGCGCCACTATTCCAGGGCGAGTTGAATTCTGGCTCGGGCCGTCACCATCGTAGATTATTTTTGCATCGGCGATCAAATATGAATCGACGGTGTTATCGGTAGTCACATCCTTCGGGCGAACTACTCCAGTCAAGTATAGTGTCTCTGTATTCGGTCCAATCCCCACACTTCGTCGGCCCTCAATAATCATGTCACCGTTTTCCTTGAGACCGACAACAGTTACAGTCATTTTGGCTCTCAGGGTTTGTGTTTTCCGCACCTCGCCTTTGCCATCATAGTCTGATGAGTTTGACGTGGAGGCGCCGAATAGCGGCAGGAAATCAAGCGCTCCGGTCATTGGCCCGCCACTCACTGAAGTGTTTCCCGATTCTTCATTTTTAGTCTGAGAGCGATCGATTGCATTTGTGTTTTCGAATATCAATACCGTTATGTTGTCACCAATTTTATGCGCTTTAATATCCGTAAACAATGATTGCGCCCTACCAAAGTCCCCGCCGTATGCGAAAAATGTAAGTGGAACCAGAGTAAGCGCTATCGCAACGATTAGTATTCTACGCAGATTCATTTTCTTCCTCCTATTGCAATAGTCGTTTCACCCGGGCCTGTTATCACAACGGAAACTATTCTTCTCGAGTTCGTATTTTTGACTCGGATAGTCTCACCTGTGTAGCCCTTTTGTAACGCCGTTCCGGTCGCCCTGATCGTCAGCGCGCCGTTACGTAAAAGAATTGCAACTACATCTCCATATTCGACATCCGGTATATTCTCAAGCGCTGAAGAGGTTATCATTCCCCCTTCGGTGATATTTCTCTTAAAGCGTTTCCCTTTGATTTCCTCGATTTCTTTAATCACCTTGTCGGTAGCTCTGGTAATATCCGCCCATTGTGATTTGAACATCGAGGGATCAACCAGCGTCCCGACTTTGATTCTTTCATTCGCTACTAGAACACTATCGAACACTTTGATATTCAGTGTCATTTGGCTGCGCCACGCTTTCGAGTTATTCTTATCGTGATTAGTGAATATTTCTATAAGCAACGGAAATAATCCCACAGGCTTAGCGGACGTCAAGGGAGTTATCGCAATTGAGTCGGTATGCGAATTGTAATTTATTTCATCCGCAAAAGACGGCGCCATTCGTACGGCGATTTGATACCGCATCTTGTCCAGCTCCCACTGCGAGCGTGTCATTTCAATGACACGGCTGGCTATGTCGTCATCTATGTTCGCTTCTGATTCGCCAGGTCCGACCATAGACAGCGCTATAATCAGGAGTCCGATCAGATGCGTCGCATATTTACTTTGGTGTATCATAATTCGGTGGATATTCAATCTGGAACACTTAATTACTTCAGATTATTGATTATCTGCGCCATTTCATCGCTTGTCTTGATTGTTCGCGAGTTGATTTCGTATGCCCGCTGTGCGACTATCATGTTCACCATTTCGTCTACAACTTTAACATTCGACAACTCCAGATACCCCTGGTCAATCTTACCCAAGCCGTCCCGTGATGGATTTCCCACGATGGGCAACCCTGAGGCGGAGCTTATTGTAAAGAGGTTACGCCCAACGGCGTTCAGACCAGCTGGATTGATGAAGCGCGCCAGTTCCAGTTGTCCCAATGATTGGGGTATATCCTCCCCAACCAGCAAAACAGTTACTTCTCCGTCTATTCCGATTGATATTTGAGTCGCATCCTGCGGAATTGTGATTTCCGGCTCAAGAAAAAAACCGTCACTTGTGACGATTCGGCCTTCCGCAGTGAGCTTGAATGCCCCGTCGCGGGTGTAATTAAAGGATCCATCCGGAAGGATTATTTGAAAAAATCCCGTTCCCGAAATCGACAGGTCAAGAGGATTACCTGTGAGAATCAGATCTCCGGATGTGTAATCACGAACCGTCGCGACAGCGCGCGTACCGTAACCGATGGCCAAGTTCGTTGGAACTTGAGCGCCAATCGCGGTTGTGCTTCCCGCCCTGCGAAAATTCTGATAGAGCACATCCTGAAACTCTAACTTGCTTCGTTTGAAGCCCGTAGTATTAACATTGGCCAAATTGTTGGCAATATTGTCAACATTCATCTGTTGTGCGACCATTCCGGACGCCGCTGTTCGCATTCCCTTTAACATTCCGATCTCCCTGAAGCAGCGATTTGTCCAATCGACCTGCTTTTATCTATTGATTCGGGCCTGATGACTTACTTGCCCGAGGTTACGAGATTGTTTAACACAATCATTCTTGTTGAACACAAAGATTCCTAGATTGCTCTTCCTACTTCGCTTATTAGTTTGGCCAGCGATTGGTCCTGAGTCTTGAGTGAATTAGCGTCGGCTTCGTAATTACGATAGCTCGCAATCATATCCACCATTTGGGTTACGACATTGACATTCGATGACTCCAGATATCCCTGCCTTACCACAAATCGCACGGCCGATGTAAGTTCCACATTTTCGGGAACCAGAAATTTTCCATCTCCGAGTCTTTGCAGATCATTTAAATTCTCTATAGTTGCAACCCTGAGTCTTCCTACAACGTTTCCATTTACGGAAATCGCACCATCGTCGGCGATTGACACATCGCCAATCGGCAGTTGAATCGGCCCACCGTCACTCTGAACAGCGTCGTTGTCCGCGGTTTTCAGGAAACCCTGTTGGTCGCGAGTAAGCGCTCCTCCGCGTATCAACGCCTCGACTCCTTGTTCAGTCTTCACAACAAAGAATCCATCGCCGTCAATGGCTACATCCAGCTCCGCGCCAGTTCGATCAAATGAACCCTGGCTAAAATCTGTGTATACCTGGTCGATCATTGGCGTTTGCCAGTCCGACTTTCTTGGAAATGATCTCTGCTGGGCATGGCTTAGTTCATTTACAAACACCGAATCCTTTTTGTATCCGGGTGTTGATGCGTTGGCAATATTATTCGCGATTGATTCCTGTTCCTTTATACGATGAATCATCGACGAAGCATTTCTATAAATTCCCTTAATCATTGTTTCAGTTGTGGATAGACCACACTCCTCCACCTTGGTGGATGGCAATCTTGGCGCCGAAAGATTAAATCCAGCCTAAGCGGCTGTGCTATAGAGAGTTGCGCGAGGCTTGGAATAAGCCTAGCCTGAGATTAAATTGCGAGAAGGGGAAAAGTTTTCATTAACTGGGAAGATTATTACCGGAATATTCAGCAGGTTTCGGGACCGGTCAATCCACCAACGATTGATCTTTTGCGCGAACAGTATCGATGAGGCTGTTCATAGCCTCATCAAAATCCTTTTCTCTTAGATAAAGATTATTGGACTTCTTGTACAACGCACAATCGGATTTGTAGCCATAACAGTTGAGGGCGTCGGCCAAATAGCAACACCGAATGAAGGCGCATCTTTGATGAGCTTTCTTTGCGAGTGGTTTGAGTTCAGCGCCTGCCATACTCAAATTATCGTCATTCCCTGTGGGCAGGTTAACGCTTTCGAGGTTATGACATTGGGCTATGACATTGCAAAATCATGCCGACCCTTTCCGAGTAATTGGGCTCAATTTCTATACTATATATATAGGGCAAGTGAGAAATCAATGCAATGTGCGTCACAGCCCCCTAACATCACGCCCCCCAACTGGTTATGAAGCCCTCAAAAATATCTCCGGGAATTAGTTCCATGCTTCGGAATAGCGCTATCTTTGCTTTGGAAAGGTGGGAGATGCTCGCTCTTTATAAGAGGATGCCGACCAACAAAAAGAAACTCAAGGAATGATAAAAGGCGCTCAAAATTTGAACACTTTCCTCAAAAATTATTCACCCCAGCGAATCAGCGTACATGCGCGACTCACGCTCATGTTTGCTATTGTTTTAGTTTCGCTACTGCCTGATATCTCCTATTCGGAAGAACCCTTGGATCCGGGGCTACCTGATACACTAAGAATTGATAGCGTTGAAGGATTCAAAGGCGGCAAAGCGGTCGTTCCTGTGTATCTCATAAATGACGAAACAATTGCAGGAGTTACTCTAAAATACAAATTCGACCCCGTCGCCTTAACCCTTGATTCCTTCTCGTTCGCGGATGCCCTTGGCGCGATCTTCCCCGATACGTTTATCAATATAGACGATACTCTGGGCATACTTGAAGTGGCCGGATTTTCAGTTCAGCAGGTGGCCAATATTGAACCAGGAAGCGGAATTCTGGGTAGAATGTTTTTTTCAATCCCCGAAAACGCTATCGCGGGAACATACACTATCGACACAACTTCAATTGATCTTGGCGGGCCAAATCCGATCAGGACATCACTTAGCGCCGCACAAACTGACACAACTCCCGCTTTTACTATTTTTCCGACCACTATTGCTGGAGCGATATCAATTCCTGAAGTAATCCCTCCTGGCGATTCGATCTGGTTCGACCCTGTAATTACCGGCCCGGGGCAAAGTTTTGTTTTAGATATATTTTGTTACAACGAAAAAGAGCTGGATACGCTCATAATTCCTCTGACCTACGACTCAGACAGCCTCCATTTCGACTTTGTTAGTTTTGATGGAACCAGGGGGATTCTGGCGGGAGATAAACGCCTGGTTCAAAACAATGACGAGCTGCGGCAGTTTCGAATATTTCTGGCATATTTTGACACCTCTCCTCTCTCCCCGGGATCGGGATTAATCGCCAGAGCTCATTTTACAGTTAATCCGGGAACCCAGAATATGAATATCTCTGTCGATACCGCAGCGTTCCTGGGAATTGAAAAACTGAGGTTCGTAACATCCGTCTCCGAGGGAGCTTTTTCATTCACTCCGGGATTTTCGCCGGGAAGTATCGTAATCGATTTCAGAACCGACGTGAACGACGTTGGCTCCGCGGCTCTACCTACCCGATTCGCTCTGGCCCAGAATTATCCGAATCCGTTTAATCCGTCAACCAAAATTAGCTTCAGCTTGCCTGAAGCGTCGTCGGTAACTCTTGAAGTATTAAATATTCTTGGACAAAGAGTAGCGACAATTATTGACGAAAGATTTGCCGCAGGTGAATATCTGGTTGAGTTCAACGCTCTAAACGCAAATGGAGAGCGCCTGGCGACCGGTGTGTATTTCTATCGCCTTACCGCGGGATCATTTACCCAAACCCGTAAGATGACTTTCCTAAAATAGCGGACTCTAATTTCGCTATAGCTTTTCCCCTCTTGCAATTGCTACTCGCTGGGAAGTTGTTTCGTCCGCTTCTTTAGTTTCCAGGGAATTCACCATCTTTATATAAACTTCTCTCTGGCGATCACGCAAATTCTCTAATGTCTTCGTTTCACGAGAAGCTTTAACCAGGAATTCACGCTTCTTACTACATTCTGCGTTTAGCGCATCAAGCATCGCGCTGCTCTCGAGCTCTACTTTCTTGAGCCTGATAAAATAGCGGCTGAAAACACGAAGGGTTTCAACACTTACTTTTCCCAACTGCCGCTTACGCCGACTTCCATAAGATTTCAGTTTGGTATCATTGAGTGCATTGAGCTTTTCACTCTGATCTGACGCTCGGCGTTCAGCCAGCGCAAAATCGCGTTGCTTTTCATGCTGTATCCTGGACTTGATTTTGAGCAATCTGTCCAGTCGGAATTTGAATCTTTTCATTCTGATTCATTCCTTTTTTCGCTTTTTGATTACCGGATACGTCCGCCGAGTTGGCAATTGCCGGAGATTTCAGAATTTTCTTTAACTCAACTCTTGCTTCGGTAATATCGCATATTTCGCCGATTCCCTGTCTGAAGAATTTGTTGAGCGGTTCATATAGACTGATGGCGCGATCAATAACTTCGGATGAACCTTTAGTGTAAGCGCCGACGCTTATCAAATCTTCGGCTTCCGCATATGTGGCGTACGCCTCTCGCACTTCGCCAGCAAGTTGGTTCAATTCTTCATCAGCAACGTTTCTCATCAGACGACTGATGGAATCAAGCAGATCCACTGCGGGATACTGATTTCGTGCGGCAAAACGCCGCGACAAATAAACATGCCCGTCGAGAATCGACCTGGTAAGATCAGAAACTGGCTCGGTGATATCATCGCCCTCCACCAGTACAGTGTAAAATCCGGTAATCGAGCCTTTTTTCGTTGTTCCCGCTCTTTCAAGGAGTCTCGGCAGAACCGCATACACCGACGGCGTATATCCCTTCGTCGCGGGTGGTTCGCCTATGGCGAGTCCGATTTCGCGCTGAGCCATTGCGATACGCGTTACTGAGTCAAGAAACAATGTCACATGCATTCCCATATCGCGGAAACTTTCCGCAATCGCAGTAGCGAGCATGGCGCCTTTTAGCCGAATCAAAGCGGGTTCATCTGATGTTACCGCGACGACTACCGAGCGCTTCATGCCTTCCTCTTTGAGGTCATGCTCAATAAATTCGCGCACTTCTCGTCCTCGTTCACCGATCAAAGCAACAACATTAACGTCCGAACTCGCCCCGCGGGCTATCATCCCCAGCAAAACAGATTTACCAACACCGGACCCGGCGAATATTCCCATACGCTGACCACGACCGCATGTGCAGGCAATATCAATCGACTTAACGCCAGTCCAAAGAGGCTCTGAGATGGGCGGCCTCTCCAAAGCGGGCGGAGCGGGACCGTCGGCAATTCTTGATTGTGTTGTTCTAAGTGGACCTTTACCATCGATTGGCCTGCCGAGACCATTAATGGTCCGCCCAATAAGCTCTCTTCCTACCGGCGCCCGAAATCTTTCACCGGTTGACGTTACAACAGCTCCCAGATTGATTCCTGTTAGTTGTCCAAGCGGTATCAATAATACTCGCTCATCTTTGAAACCGACGACTT
>JACZUZ010000101.1 GCA_022572905.1 Candidatus Zixiibacteriota bacterium
AGATTCTTTATCTGTTCGTGGAGGAGAATCTGTGTGTGGAGGAAATTGTCGAAAAGGGTTTTGATGAAGACACAGTAAAATGGATTTTGCATGCGGTTGACAGCAATGAATATAAGCGCCGTCAGTCGGCCCTGTCTTTCAAAGTTACTACACGTTCGTTCGGAATTGGCAGGCGCATGCCAATAGCCGCACAAACAGAATGTTAGCGCAGACGTATATTTTTATTTACTGACTTTAATTTGGAAACCAATCAGATTATGGATGGCAAAGCAAATCGCCTCCGCTAACGCGGTTTATAAACCCGTCTGTCCGCAACTCGGTTCCACGCCATCGTTGAAAATATACTTGACGAGAAATGAAACATCGCTCACATCAACTGAATTATCCCCGTTCGCGTCGCACTGATCAAGACATCCCGGCTGTTCGCCATTCTGGAATATGTACCTTATCAGGTAAATAGGGTCGCCCATATTAACCGAGCCGTCAGCGTCCGCGTCTCCGGGATTGCAACAGCATGCGCCCGTTGACGTCACGCTCACTGCGCCTTCGAATTCAGGATAGCTTGCCGCTGTCCCGGTTGGCTCTTGGTGGACAAATAAGAAATATCCGGCGGGCGGAACAAATATGGAGTCAATTTCAATTGTTGAACCGCTGGGCCATTGAGCCCCCGGTTTCAGAGCAAACCTCATCTCTGACCAGAGCTGATTTGTACCTGCGGGGAGGCTGGGCGCCGAGATCGTGACCCCGCCCATCAATACCGCGGCAAGGCTTTCATATCCAAGCGGGCCGTCTTTGGCGGTAAACCCGGGATAGTCCCATGCCGCCAGAACAGGCGAGAGGGTGACGTCCTTGAGATACCAGTTCGCTGAGTCGCTTGCCCAGCTAAATCCCAGCGAACCCCCGACGATTGAGTCGCTGGTGGAAATATAGACCTGCACCAATAGGTCACCACCATTGGCGCAACGCCAATTCTCGCCGCCCACTATTTGAAGCCTAACAGTGTCGGCATATATCTTTTCCGCGCTTGCATGGCCAGGCGCCAATAAACAGGCTACTGCAAAGGCGAATACAAGTGATAGTCTTTTCATAATCGGATTCCTTCCAATTTAGGCCCAAATGAATACGCGTCCAAAAGATAGGACGCTAGTTTCATCATGTCAATCGAAATATGAATCGTTAGAACTACCTTCTGGAAGAACTATGTTCTATAACATGCGCTGGTTCTGCGAAATGCTCGTCTTTTCAACCTAGACACACACAAGCCCACCGGGATTTGGGCAGACGGGCGGAGCGCCGCTCTGGAAGATATACCTCACGAGAAAAATAGCGTCACCAAGATTGACGTCACCACCGCCATCGGCGTCCGTCTGATCACAGCAGGGAGGAATTATGTGGGCGAAAGTCATTTTAACGATAAAAACTACGTCAACGATATTGACATCACCGTCATCATCCACATCACCGGGAGTAATGCAAGAGTTGGGAATCGGTTCCCATGAGCTTTGACCGGGCGCTGAGCCAAAGGCAAAAGGAGCCAGCAGGGTCGGATTGGCGCCACTGCTGTCCATCATCCAGATTGCAACCGTTCCCGGTCCGCCTCTGTTTGAATCAAAAAGGAGCGCTGTGCCATCTGGCGCCCATTCAGGGTTGTCGCTACTCAGCGGATCTGGCGTTTCGGTAAGCTTGCGCTTGTTAGAACCGTTAGAGTCCATAACCCAGACCTCGCCAAACTGACCCTCGAATCCTGACCAGAAAGCGATCAAGGCGCCATCGCGGGACCAGACTGGAGCGTTGCTTTCCGGATAGTCAGGTCCGTTTCCATTGGTTATTTGAATTTTGGCGCCGCCGTCAGCGTCCATTATCCAGATTTGACTTCCGCCGCTCTCTGTTGAGGCATAGACGATTCTCTGACCGTCGGAAGACCAGCTTGGCAACAGACTCCAGTTGAATCCTGTTGAATCGAATGTAGTAAATGTGAGTCGCTGTTGGGCTCCTCCATCAGAATCCATAACCCACACTTCCGGTGATCCGACATCATCAAGCTTTGACGCATAGGCGATCCTACTCCCATCGGGTGACCAGTCGGGTACGAAGTTTTCGCCCGGCGTTTCAAATGTAAGTTGCGTCTGGTCGTTGCCGTCGGCGTCCATCACCCATATTTCCGCGGAGCCAGTGCGGGTGGATGTGAAGGCGATCAGAGATCCGTCTTTCGACCAGGCCGGATAGAAATTTGTTCCGAGCGACGTGAGGCGCTGACGATCCTCTCCGTCGGGGTTGACAGTGAAAATTTGAACCTGTCCCACAGAGTCGGTGTCGGAGTATGCGATCCTTCCGTTCTGAACGCATTGCGCACGAGTAGTAGCGAGATGCGCCGACAGGCAAGCCCCCGCTAATGCAAGTATCAGAGAGATTTTCTTCATAAACGGACTACCTCCAATTGAGACACGACTAACAATCAATGAAACATACATCACCAGATATACAGTGTCAATTGAAATATTATCCGCTCAAATGATAGCGTAAATTACGAGTTGGTTCTGCGGAAATAGGACATTTTTGCCTATGGACACACGATAATTTGCGGATCAGTGCAAATTGGGGGATCGCCACCCTGGAAAACATATTTCACAATAAAGGTAGCGTCACCGATGTTGACATCGCCGCCACCATCCGCGTCGGCCTTTTCACAACACGGCGGAGCCGCGATATTCTGGAAGAGATACTTAACAATATAGGCTGCGTCACCAATATTGACATCACCTCCGTTGTCCACGTCACCGGCGACATCGCAGCAGAATTCGGTTACCGTTGCATTTTCAATTGTTGGCGTATAATCGGCGTACGTTGATACGAATAAGGGCGAGAATCCGAGGTGCGACGAAATATTCACATTCGTCGCTTCATTTGGATTTGCGGCGCCGACATTGAATACCAAACTGATAATTGGCCCGGAGCCGGGCGCCAGCGGTCCGCCGGTGGAGCTCAGCCGGTATACTGCGCGTTTACCAAAGGGGTCCACCGCCAGCGCATCAAGATCCATCTGATCGGAACGCAAGCCTGCGTTTGACACATTGACTAACGTCAATGGCAACGCGCCGCTCCATGTAAATGGGATTGTGATCCGCGATACGGGAATATAGTTACGGGCATAGACATGTACGGTTGCCTGTCCTCCACCGGGGGCTGTTGTATCCAGCGCCAAGAGACTATCAGCATGGATTTGAATCAGGTCGGGAACCTGCAAGTCAAATATTCCTTCCGAGGACTCAATCGAAACCGAAACAGAATACGCTCCTGGGTTCAGGTATGTGTGAGTCGGATTCTGAATCATGGACGAATCTCCATCGCCAAAATCCCAGGTCCATGAAGTCGCTGTGAGTAAAGCCGCCCCTGCAAAACCTACTACAAGTGATTCCTTACCGAATGTCGTGTCGGCGCTAAGCCGCACTCCCTGAGTGTCAATCGCCATCGCAGTTGACTGCGTGTAAATGTAATCAAATAAACTGTTGCCACCCCCGTCGGCAGCGTTCCCGGCGGCGTAAAACGTCACAGGCCCGACGTTCGCCAGCGGCGAAACCCAGCGCACTGTCCAGCCCAGGCCGGAGTCAACAGATCCATTATCTGTGCCTAAGGAGGTGTGCTTTATATACTGGCGAAATGTTATGACATCCGTTGACTTCTGAGTACGTAATGAGTTAGCTACAACTAAATCGCCCACCGCATTGTTTCCTGAATCGAGCACTGTGATTTCAAATCCCCAGCGTTGCTGCCCCGGATCCACCAGATGAACGTCAATATCAATCGTGTCTGAAGGGAAGAACTGAGCCGGCGCCGAGAGTGTGAGAGACCCGTCACCGCTGTTGAGATCAAAGCTGCTATGACAGTCGACGCAGGTTGACTCTCCGGGCGCTCCTGTTCTGGCATCAGGCGGCCCGGTGGAAAAACTCAACGGTTCGTCGGAAGAACGTTCACATTCGAGAAACAGATGTTCGGTGTCTGGCTTATCGTCGGAATGCGCCGTGTTCTGATCTCCAAGAAGAAATACGAACGCGACGTATATTCCAAAAAACGCCCCGATTGGCAGTGAAGCCTTAAGTTTTCTCATTATTGTTTTTCACTCCAAGTATTAATTCATTGATTACGCACATTTCGTGGAAGATAAACCGATTCGACCATTTGTTGGATCTGGATATGATTCAGTCGTCTTCTCCGTAAGTGAAAATAGCGATTAACCTTGTTTCCGCATTGTACGAATGCGACACCTTAAATCTTTACCTGAATCCCAAGCGGCCGCGTACGAGCACATTTCAACCATCGCCCACCCGACAACACTTTGGGACTCACCTTCTGACCCCGGAGGACCTCCTGTAAAGCTATTGAATTCGCGAATCATGTGCGCTTGATCAAAATACCCACACTCATACGCCAATTGTGGCCATGTCGAATACGGATTGCTCCGACGCTTTCGTATCAGGCTACGAAATCGTATCAACCTGCTGAAGTATCGGGGGCTGTATCCCAGTCGATGTTTGAATTGACGCTGTAACTGTCTCACGCTCATGGAAACATCCGAAGCCACGGTGGCGATTGAAGTATTTCCAGTCGAGGCAATGATAGATTCAACTGCAGCGCCAATAATCTTGTCGAGTTCGGTTTCAACGGGCTTGTAATTTAGAAGGAATTCATCGAATAGTTTTGGTATGACGGATCTTCGCGGTGAGCCGATTCCGGCTTCTTCAAGGCGCTCGGAAAGTCGTTCACCCGCGCGGCCGTACAGTCCTTCAAGTTCGGCGAATCGGTTTTGGATTATTCTTTCCGAATCCCGCAGAAACAAATGCGCTTTCCCGCGTTGGAACTCAATACCGGCCAGAGCGAAACGCCCGACGAATCTCAAAGTAAAAGGCGTCTGGAAGTGACCCTTTGCAAAAATCCGCGGACGCGAGCGTGTGGCTCCGGACCCATCAAGAACGTCAACCGACTCTCCCAATTGAAAAACCACACTGCAATTGGAGCAAGGATACAGTGTCTGTGTAGAGATTTCGGCGCAAGAATCAATATCTCCGTAAATAGTCCAATAAAGCGAAACCCACGGACGCAAGGCCGGACAAGGCATCCAACTTTCGTAATAAAGCTTATTGCGTTGATGAATAATCACATCGGATTACAACAGTAGCTGTGAGGTCAACAACTCCTGTGGCCATTCCTTTATGTTTGACTTCGTAGTGTTCTGCGCCCGATGAGGTACTAAACTGCGGCGTCGCGACTAGCAGAATATAACGCAATATTCATCAGCTCCAAGACATTTGTGGGAGTGGGTGAGGAGCTGTGATCAAGGCCATCATATTGCGCCGTCAAAAGAATAGCCGCCTTATCATACGGAACCCGTGTTGTTCCAATGGCTTAGAGTTATGATGTTGAGCGAAAGATCAGCGTTCACGGGGAATGACTAACCACGAACAAACACCCGATTCTCGCGCTGGCGCTGATAGCGGAAGTCACCGATGTGACGTTTCGGTTGATTATCGCCAGATACGGCTAGACGCACGTGATGTTCTCCGAGTTTGCATCCTGCAATGGCCCCTGCTCTGTTGTTCGGGGGAAAACTAACTTACTTTCGCGGCGCTGGATGCTTGAGTATATTCAACGGAGTCTGGTAGTAATTAATGAATTCATTCATAGAAGAATCCAACCATGAAAGCGACTATAAAAGCTGATAAGAAGGACCCCAAGGAATCGACTCGAGGGTTTTGGGATTCTCTGAGTCGCCCAATAATTACACTTGCGCCAATGGCGGATGTGACCGACGCCGCATTCCGGAGAATTATCGCCAAATATGGCAAGCCTCCCGTCATGTTCACAGAATTTGTTTCCTGTGATGGACTTTGTTCCGAAAAGGGGAGGCCAAATTTACTGCACGATTTGATCTATCATGAAACCGAGCGGCCAATCGTTGCCCAAATTTTTGGTGACAAACCCGAGAATTTTCGCGAGACTGCGGAGCTTCTGGCTGAGATGAAATTTGACGGAATTGATATCAACATGGGATGCCCGACCAAGACGGTCGTTCGTCAGGGCTCCGGGGCTGCGTTAATCAAAACGCCAGAATTGGCCAAGAAAATCATAAGAGCGACAAAAGAAGGGGCCGGCGATTTGCCGGTTTCGGTCAAGACGCGGATTGGTTTTAGCAAAATAGAAATTGACGAATGGATGGAAGCGCTTCTGGAAGCGAAGCCCGCGGCAATCACGCTTCACTTGCGAACTCGAAAAGAGATGTCCAAAGTCGAAGCGCATTGGGAAATTATCCACAGAGCGGCGGAACTGGCCAAGGGAACCGGAATTCTCGTTCTGGGGAATGGTGACGTGGACACGCTTGAACGCGCCGAGGATTTGGCTCTAGAGACAGGAATTGATGGTGTCATGCTTGGTCGAGCTATCTTCGGAAACCCCTGGCTCTTCAACCGCAGTCGCAAAACAGAGGATGTATCTTTTGAGGAAAGATTAGAAGTGGCGTTGGAGCATGCGAGGGATTATGAAGAGCTATTCTCTGGCAAGAAATCGTTTCTGCTAATGCGCAAACATCTCAAAGCGTATGTCTCGGGCTTTGAAGGGGCAAAGGATTTCAGGATCAGGCTGGAGGATGTGAACAATTTCAGCGACACGAAATCTCTTGTTAATCAGCTCCGTGAATCGTATATTTCGGTGAAATGAATCGCGCAGGTTCCCGGCTCAATGCCTGCGCAAAACGTACAGGGGTCATCATGAATCAGAATACTCGCTTCGCAACATTTGTCGTGGGAGTTTGCATCGTAGTCATGGCGCTCAGTTCCTGTGAGAACCACAGTATTGAACCCGGACCGCCGCCAACTCTGGAGGAATTGCTCGCGCAGACTCCCAGAGAAAACGGAGAGGCCGAGGAAATGGCGCTGTGGCTGTCAGGTGATTTGGTGGCGCCGGAGGGGTTATATCTAAAATTGCTCGGCAAACTTGAATTGTTGAGAACACAATGGAATGAAGACTATCC
>JACZUZ010000102.1 GCA_022572905.1 Candidatus Zixiibacteriota bacterium
GGGCCGCTACACGGTGGCGTCCGGATCATGCGGATTGATCAAAGCCTGCCTTGACTCAAGCGTTAAGTATTGCCACGAACGCAAGACCTTTGAAACGCCAATCGGGGATCATCAACTCGTCAAGCAAATGATAGCGCAGATGGAAAGAGGCTATGAAAGTTCGCGCTATTTGTGGATGAAAGCGGGCGTTTTGAAGAATGAAGGCAAGCGCAATACTCGCGAAACCGCTATGGCAAAGTGGGTGGCTTGCGATGAAGCCGAGCGGGCCGCCTACAACGCCGTGCAAATTCACGGTTCGTACGGCTATTCCGACGAGTATCCTGTTGAGAGATTCTTCAGGAATTCCAAAGGCGCGGCAATCTATGAAGGCACGCGCGAGATTCAAACTCTTTTGCAAGCGGATTACGCACTGGGGAATCGCATCGATAAAGATATCGGCTTCAGTCTGCCTGCCGTCTCTCAAGAATAGAGAACTCTCTCATTTTAATTGAGAGTAATACGCAAAAATTATTCTACTGTTACTGATTTGGCTAGATTGCGGGGCTGATCAATTTCGCACCCGCGCAGCGCCGCTATGTGATACGCCAGAAGTTGTAGCGGAATTATTGAAAGAAGTGGCGTGAAAAGTCTGAATGTTTCGGGAATGTAAATAACATGATCGACGTGATTCTTAATTTCGTCATCACCTTCGGTGGCTATCGCAACAACTCTGCCTTTGCGCGCTTTCACTGTTGCAATATTGTTTAGAACTTTCTCATAAATCATATCTTTCAAAGCTATCACCACAACTGGCATCTTTTCATCAATCAGAGCTATTGGTCCGTGCTTCATCTCAGCCGCGGGATACCCTTCGGCGTGAATGTATGAAATCTCTTTTAGCTTTAGCGCGCCTTCAAGAGCCACGGGGAAGTTTATGCCTCTTCCCAGATAGAGGAAATTGTCACTGTGAAAATATTCTTTGGCGATTTCCTTGACCTGATCTTCAACCTGCAGCGTTTTCTTCGCCAACTCAGGCAGTTTGGAGAGCTGATCCGTTAATTCCAACCCTTCCTGAATTGACATATTTCGCATGCGCGCCAGAAGAAGGCCGATCAAACTCAACACCATAACCTGAGATGTGAACGCCTTGGTCGAGGCCACTCCTATTTCCGGGCCTGAATGGGTATAAACTCCACCGTCAGTGGCCCTGGCGATTGAGGACCCGACGACATTAACAATACCCAGGCACATGCCACCCCTGTTGCGCGCCTCCTTTAGCGCCGCCAGCGTATCGGCCGTTTCACCGGATTGACTGATTGCCAGAAAAAGCGTGTTCTCGGGAATCACAGGTAATCTATATCTGAACTCACTGGCGTATTCGACTTCTACTGGGATTCGCGCCAACTCTTCTATCAGGTATTCCCCAATCAAACCGCTATGCCAGCTGGTTCCGCAGGCGCAGATTATTATTCTATCAATATTCCTGAGTTGCTCTAGTTGCAGGTTTAGACCGCTTAACCGGGGTATCCCATCATCGAAATTAAGCCGCCCTCTTATCGCATCCAGCAGTGTTTGGGGTTGCTCATGAATTTCCTTGAGCATGAAATGGTCGTAGCCGCCCTTTTCCGCTTGATCCAGCGACCAGGATATTTCCTCGACTTTTGGAGTAATCGCCGCTTTGTCGATTGTGGTGATTTCGTATCCGCTGGGAGTGACATTAGCAATTTCGCCGTCCTCCAGGTAAACGACTCTATTCGTATGGGCCAGAATCGCCGCTACATCTGAGGCCACAAAATTTTCGTTCTCGCCATGTCCAATGACCAATGGTGAGCCATGACGCGCCGCAACAATAACTCCCGGATTTTTTGAGCTGATGACCGCAATACCGTAGGCGCCCTCTACCTGAGTCAAGGCAAGTCGCACTGCTTCGCAAAGGTCTCCCTCATAGTATTCTTCTATGAGATGAGCTAGAGCCTCCGTATCAGTTTCCGTGCGAAAAACATGGCCCTTGTTCTTCAGCACTTCCCGTAAAGCCGTATGATTCTCTATGATACCATTGTGGACCAGCGCAATCTCGCCGGATTCATCCGTATGCGGATGGGCGTTGAGCGAACTGGGTTCACCGTGCGTGGCCCAGCGAGTGTGTCCGATACCTTCGGTGTGCTTTAACTCGGCGCCATTAGTCTTCTCTTCCAGGCGAGCGATTTTGCCGACAGCCTTTTCTACAAATAACCCGAACTCGCCCTGAAGTGCGATTCCGGCGGAGTCATAGCCACGGTATTCGAGACGCTTGAGTCCGTCCATAATTATAGGATAGGCCTCGCGATAGCCCACATAGCCGACTATTCCGCACATAATTTTTCTCCGCAGGGGCTCATAATATTCTCATCTAAAATATAATCTTGTAAGAAATTTTATTCAGCCACTCGCTCCAAATAGATCCCGCACGGCTGACTACATAAGATACCATAATATCGGCTTTCGGTTCCAGTCATTTTATATGGCTACTCTTCCGACGAAAAAGAGGATTCGCTGGCGATAATCCTAAATCACTCTAGCGAACCAGTTTGATCATCTCCTTATGTAATCGGCCGTTGGTGACCAGAATTTCTTTTCCGGTGATCAAAAACTCGCCCCCTCTGAAATCGGTAACTCTGGCGCCAGCCTCGTGGGCTATCAAGGCCCCGGCGGCCACGTCCCAGGGCCAGAGTTTCAACTCCCAGAATACATCAAACCGTCCGCAGGCCACATAGCAAAGATCAAGCGCGGCGGAGCCAATCCGGCGTACATCGCGCGATCTTTTTATAACGCGCCGGAAATTTGCCAGATTGTCGCGGGCTGAGGTGTGCATGTCATATGGGAATCCGGTAACACAAAGCGCTTTCGTCAAATCCTTTTCTTTGGTAACTCTTATCTTCCGTCCATTCAAAGTCGCCCCTTGTTTGTGTTGCGCGAGGAATAGTTCATCCCTCAGCGGATCATAGATTACGCCTAAGACTGTGGCGCCATTGAATTGCAATGCAATTGAAACACAAAAGAGCGGGAAGCCGTGCGCGAAATTTGTGGTCCCGTCAAGCGGATCTATTACCCATCTAAACGGGCGCTCTCTTTCGACCGACGACCCCTCTTCGGCCAGAATATCATGCTCAGGAAACTTCTTCTTGATCTCGCTTACAATAAGTTTCTCTGACGCGAAATCGAACTGGGTTACCAGATCAATTACGCCTTTACTGGTTGTCTTTTTCTTGGCGCTGAATCCTTTTTTTAGAATTCTCCCGGCCCTCTTAGCCAGAGGCCCGGCAAACTTTCGCGCTTGGTTCAACTCCAGTCTTACTGAGGGGGATAGTCGCATCACTAGAAAACTCTAAACCACGGCGCTGCGAGCGCTACGCTCAATATTTCTTGGCTGATATTGTAAGCGATATAGCTTTTGATATACCCCTCCGATGGCGAGAAGCTCTTCATGTGTTCCGGTTTCCCTTAACTCTCCCTGATGAAACACTAGAATTCGATCAGCTTTTTCGATTGTTGAAAGACGATGCGCCACCACGAATGATGTTCTCCCTTTCATAATTCTCTCGAGCGCATTTTGAATCAATCTTTCTGTAGCGGTGTCGACACTGCTGGTAGCTTCATCCAGCGTCAGAATGTCCGGGTCGAACGCCAGAGCGCGCGCAAATGAGAGCAGTTGTTTCTGTCCGGTGGATAATGTTGCGCCGCGTTCCTGGATTTCCATTCCCAGATCAAAATCGTCACCCAGCGCCTGATCCAGCCCAACATCCTTAGCGGCGGCGAGAACCTGTTCATCGCTAATAGAATTATCGCCCAGGCGAATATTGTAAGCCAGGTTTCCTGAGAATATTTGAACATCCTGCGGGGCCAGGGCAATTCTGGATCGCAGGCTGAAAATATCATATTCGCGGATATCGCGGTTGTCTATGAGTATTTGCCCTGACTGAAAATCATAAAATCTGAACAAGAGTGAAATAAGGGAGGTTTTCCCCGCCCCGGTAGCGCCGACTATAGCGATATTTTCCCCCGGATTAGCTTTGAAGGAGATATTCTTGAGAACATATTCCGGTTCATTATAAGCGAAGCTGACATTCTTGAATTCCACTTCGCCCTTGAGACTCAAAGCAGGAGTGGTCGAAGGACTCGCAGAGCTGGCCGCGCTCCGCGGAATTGTAACAGTTGGCGTCAGTCCGGCTCTATCCAGTTTAGCGTCGAGCAGCTGGAAGATTCGCTCGGACGAAGCCATAGAGGCCTGCATTATATTATATTTTTCCGAGAGATCGCGAATAGGACGAAAAAAGCGCTCAACCAAAAGAATAAACGCAGTCAGCTCTCCGAATGTAAGCAGGCCGGCGGTGATTTGCATTCCCCCGACGACTATCAACGCGGCCAGAGACACAGCGCCGATCAATTCCACAACGGGGAAGAAAACTGCGTAGTAGAATACCTGCTTGAGGTTTTGATCCATCGCCCTTCGATTGAGTGTATCGAATTTTTCTTTGATTGCTTTTTCGCGCGCGAAAAGTTTGACAACCGCAATACCCGAAAGGTGTTCATTAACAAATGCATTGATCTGCGCTATAGTCACTCTCAAGTCTCTGAAAACTGTGCGAACTTTATTTCTGAAAATCAGCGTAGTGACAACAAGAAATGGCAATACGGCAAACACCGCAAGCGAAAGCAGCCAATCATAGTAGAGCATCATCGAAACAAACGCGACGAGCATTATTATGTCACCGATAACATTTATGACACCGGATGAAAACAGCTCATTTAGTGTGTTAACATCGTTGGTGACTCTTGTAACTAGTCTGCCAACCGGGTTCTTGTCGAAGTATTTGGAGTCCATGCGCTGTAATTTCGCAAAGACTTCCATACGTATGTCGTGCAGAGTTTCCTGCCCCATTTTCGCGGTAGTGTAGAATTGAAGATATTCGGCGCCGAATCTCGCTATAGTTATAGCCAGATAAATTCCCGCTATCATTGTCAGGCCGCCGAGATCACCAACCATGACATAATCATCAAGTGCGATTTGCACTAGAGCGATAAGAGCGATCTGGGTTCCGGAACCGAAGAATAGGGCCGATGCGCTAATGACAACAAGAGATTTATACGGACGCAGATATTTGAGCAAACGCCGCATCTGTTTTGAGTCGTATGCTTTTCCCAGCGCCTCTTCCTGAAGATGAAATTCGCTCATATTCGCTCCAGTTCATCCTCAAGCGCTTGCTGGCGGAAAAGCTTCGCGTATTCTCCATTTTGGGCCACAAGCTCGGTATGTGTCCCCAACTCAAGAAGTCTTCCACCATCCAGATAGACAATACGGTCACACTCCTTAACGCTGGAAATGCGGTGCGAAATAATGATAGATGTGCGACCAAAAAGACTGGTCCTTAGTCCCAGTGAGATTTTCGCGTCGGTTTCGGTATCAACTGCACTGGTCGCGTCATCCAGAATAACAATTCTCGGATTAATCAGCGCGGCGCGAGCGATAGAGATTCTTTGCTTCTGCCCACCGGATAATGTGATTCCGCGCTCTCCTATTATTGTATCGTACCCGCGCTTGAATCCGTCAATGTCCTCGTTCACCGCCGCCAGAGAAGCGGCGCTATGGATTTCATCGATTCCGGCGTTCGCTGAGCCAAATTTGAGATTTGATGTAATTGTATCTGAAAACAGGAATGACTCCTGCGGCACAAAACCGATTTGTGAGCGAAGAGTGTGTATATCCCAGTCGTTGATATCTTTGTCATCCACAAATACTTTACCGCGCGGCGTGTCATATAGTCGCGCGATCAATGACACCAGAGTTGTCTTGCCCGAAGCGACCGGTCCAATAATTCCGATAGACTCGCCGGGGCTTATTATTAACGAAATATTTCTTAACGCTGGTTGGCGGTTCCCGTTTGAATTCGCAAACGCGCCATTACCCGAATATTGGAAGGTCAGATCGCGAAATTCGATCTTCCCGCGAATTTTTTCCCGAGTTGTCGCAGGTTTATTCTGGGGGTCGCCATTTGAATTGGAATCAGGCGCTCCCGATATCCAATTCTCGGCCTCTGTCTCAGCGGTTTCTTCGAAAAATGAGTTTATGCGCTCCAGCGACGCTGTTCCGCGCTGGTAGAGAGAAACAACCCAGCCCAGGGCGACAATCGGCCACATAAGCATACCTATATAGACGAAAAATGTAACGACAGAGCCGAATGTGATTTCTCCCGCCATCACCTGTCGCCCGCCCACGTACAGGGCCACGAGGGTTACAATACCGGCTACGCTGAACAAAAGAGGAAAAAACATCCCCTGCAAACGCGCCAGGCTCACAGCCCGTTTCACATATTCTCTGCTGTGTTCAAAGAAGTGATTTACTTGATTTTGCTCTTGAGTGTAAGCCTTGATTACCCGAATTCCTGACAAGTTCTCCTGTGCGGTTGCGGTCAGCGTCGAAAACTGAGACTGTATCGCCTGGAAACGCCTGTGAGTGATCGTTCCAAGTTTGGTTACCAGTAGCGGCAGGACAATCATGGGAACAAAAGTCCAAAGTGTAAGCCAGGGAGAAATATAGGTCATGACACTCGCCGCCAGAATCGTGGTTACTACAGTATTGGCGGAATACATCACCCCCGGACCAACCATCTGTCGCACCGCTTCCAGATCATTTATGATTCGGGCCATAATGTCGCCGATGCGTTGCTTATGGTAATAGGACATCGGCAAGCACAATAGCCGCTCGAACATTTTGTCGCGAATATCATATTCAATGCGACGGGACATGAAAATAATTGTGCGGCGATTGATAAAAAGAAACACTCCGCTGACAACAGTCAAACCTACAAAAGTCAGAGCAAGCGGGATTCCGTGATTCACGAGCGTACCTGCTTCGAGATCGTCAAGGGCCATCTTGATCAAATACGGCCGCGCAACACTGAACAACGCCGCTAGAATGATTGAGACCGCGCCCAGAATGAGCGTGGAGCGGTTGGCCGCCAGCCCCCGTTTGATAAGGAAAAATCTATCCCGCTCTATTGA
>JACZUZ010000103.1 GCA_022572905.1 Candidatus Zixiibacteriota bacterium
CTTGGGTATTGTTGAAAATATGTCTTATCTCGAAGTAAATGGTGAAAAAAACAGAATATTTGGCGAAGGTGGAGGCAGGGACTTGGCGAAAAAATTGGAAATTCCCCTTCTGGGGGAAATTCCGCTCGACAAAAAAATTCGTGAGCGCTGCGACGAAGGTAAGCCTATCGCAACAGATATTAATTCACCATCAGGGTTGATTTACAAACAGATCTCCCAGGAATTACTTGCTCTGGCGCCTGTGGATATCTCCTCATAAGAACACAATTTAGCGAAACTCTTCTAGATAAAACGCCATTCGTTCAAGTTAGCGCGCTTCGTGGACATCTCTAACCTGATTCGTAATCGTCTGTGCGCAAAGCGTTTCAAAATTTGGAAAATTAAGCCTCGCTCTCCCCTTGACCAATTAGCGCGGGAGTATTTTCATGTACGTCAGAGTTTCGCGCTACTTTTGCAATTGCCAACGGAGCTGATAAAACTCTTTTGTGAGAATCGGACGTTGGAGCATTTTAAAGACAGAACGATACTCAAAAAAATGACCACACGGTCCGCAATTTTTCAAATAGCGTTTCATGAATGGCGCTACTTAAAAATCTTATAAAGATTTCGAATTAGATTGTGGAAAAAGTGTGGATAGAAAGTGTTAATGTTTTGAGTTTATCCGGGGTTTAGTCGCTACGGGTTGTTGAAAACAAATTGAACGACGCGATTTGGGAGAGAAAGATTTTTCAAGGTGGGCTGATTGAAATGGCCTCTAAAAAGGTCATCAGCTATCTTCAGAATCGATCTCATACTGTCCATACATTCAATTTTTCAGAGAATCAATAAACTGAGTGAAATTGACACTCCGTCGCGGCAAAATCTGCCACTAGAACTTCTCGTCTAGACTCTAGACTCAAAACAACTAAAACAGCCCATTTTGACAGTGGGCGGGAAAAAAGAGCCTATCTCATCGCAAGGGGAATTGCGATTGTGTTGAGTTGTATCCATTGGTTAGCGCTCAACGACGCTTCAACAGCGCACGTGTTTAGCTCATCTGAGTGTCTTGTTAACCGGAGCTTTTGGTGTAATTGGCTCTATAACAGTCGTTTAACTACGGGTAATTCGACCGCCAAAACTTAAAAACGGACAAGCCTGGCTTGTATCATAACGGACTATAACGAAGCATAAGACAGAATTGTAAGTAATTGATCATGAGCGATATAATTCATCCGCCATCACAGGAAAATACACAGTCATTGACAAATGCCAAGCAATGGCGGGACGCGCTGACATATATGTCGCATCGCGTAAAGAAACAATCTTTCGCCACCTGGCTCAAACCAACTATCGGCTCTCTGGTAAAAAACTCAGATGGCAAAGAGTCACTAAATATTTCGGCTCCGAATCAGTTCGTCGCCGATTGGCTAAAAGATAATTACCAGGCGCTGATTGAGGAGGCATTATTAGAAACCGCTGGTAAATCGATGGAAGTGACTTTCAATATCCGAAAGGGAGCCTCCAAACTCAATCAGACCGAGATATCATTTACCAACAAACATGAGCCGCGTAAAACAAACATGATTCAAAGGAATCCGACGGCATACAGACCATCTGGTTCAGGGTCTGGCCGCAAACCTGATCTCCACCCGCGCTACAGCTTCGATAATCTGGTTGTTGGAAATTTTAATCAATTTGCGCATGCCGCAAGTGTAGCAGTGGCGGAAAACCCCGGGGGAACAAAATATAATCCGCTTGTCATTTATGGCGGCACTGGTCTCGGCAAGACTCATCTGGGGCAAGCTATTTGTCAATCCGCTATAAAGCGTTATCCAAATATACAGGTTATCTATGCCACGAGCGATGTGTTCACATCGGATTTTATTAATTCTATCACAACTTCCACTACCGCCGAGTTCGCTCGCAAATATCGCTCCGTTGATATCCTCCTAATTGATGATATCCAGTTTTTTACCGGCAAAGAGTCAACCCAAGAGCAGTTTTTTCATGTCTTTAACGCTCTTTACAATTCTGGAAAACAAATAGTATTAACAGCAGATCGCCTCCCCCAGGAAATAAGGGGAATTGAAGAACGACTACAGTCTCGCTTCAACTCCGGTTTAGTAACCGATATTCAACAGCCGGACCTGGAGTCGCGCATCGCAATTCTTCAGAAACGTGTCGAGGAATACGCTATGTCTGTGGGAAATGACGTTCTCGAATTTATCGCAGCCAATATCACTAGCAATATTCGTGAACTGGAAGGCGCTCTAACAAGACTGTTCGCAAAATCCTCTCTTGAAAGAAACAGACCCATTGATCTTGATTTCGCTCATGAGGCCCTCGGCGCAGTTCTGGGTTCTTCGAGAAAGACAATAACCGCACAGGATATCCAGAGAGCTGTATCACAGGAATTTAACGTGCCTTTCAACATGATGCGCGCGCGCAAGAAGTCCGCTCATATTGCGCTGGCTCGTCAGGTCGCAATGTGGGCTGTTCGAAATCGCACTGATTTTAGCCTTCAGAGAATAGGCGAGGAATTCGGAGGAAGAGACCACAGCACAGTAATTCACGCTTGCAACTTGATTGGATCTCGAATGGATTCGGATGACGAGTTTAGGAATCGTGTCGATCGCGCCCTAAGCTCTCTTTAGGGTAGTTTCGTATGGTTCAAAATTGATGTTAGTAACGTGTCGTTGTAAGTGTTGAAGAAATTGTGGAATACCATTTACGATTCAAAATTGTTGACTACCAGGGAGATATTAACAAAGGATACATTCTGAGAATATTGGGAGTGTTGACGGGTTTTGAGGTTCAATTCATTGTAAGCCAATGAGTTGGGTCGTTCGTAAGCTGCATATCAACATAATCACAACTCTTATTACTACTATTTATTTCTTATATATAAAAGATGTATAATTGAAGAGATGGTGGAAATACGCAAAATAAAGTCATGAGCTAACTCCGCCAACAACAAAGAGACAAACGAAAATATTGTTTGTTCTCACATTACAAACCATTCAGTACAGGTCGTTTTAAAAATGAAATTCTCCCTTTCAAAATCAAAATTAGCCGGATACCTCCAATCTGCGCTTCAAGTGGCCCCACCCAAACCAGCGTTACCAATTCTTTCAAATGTTATGGTTGAGGCGCTGGACAAGAAAATAAAAATTTCCGCAACTGATCTGGATATTTCAGTAACAGCAACCCTTGAATGCAATGTCTCGAAAAAAGGTGTAGCGGTAATTCCAGCTAGAATTTTGCATGACATAATCAAAGAATTGCCGGAAACGGATATTGTTATTGAGCAAAGCGGATCCAGAATTGAAATCAGAGCTTTGAGTGGTTTGTACAAAGTTCCTTGTGTGAGTGTCGAAGACTACCCTACTCTGCCTGCTATTAACCTCAAGAAGCAGGTCATGATACCGGCGCAGGAGCTGGTGGACATGATAAAGAAGACAACATTCGCATGTTCTATGGATGAAACAAGGCCCGCCCTAAACGGTGTTCTCTGGGAGATAAAAGACGACAAAATGAGCATGGTCGCTACTGACGGACATCGCTTGGCTAGAGTTTCTTGTGAAAACTCAAAACTGAAAGGCATGAACGAAAATATAATAGTTCCTCCAAAAGCTCTGAATCTTCTAACGAAATTTGTTTCTGATTCAAGCGCTGACGTGGGAGTTATTTTTGATGATAACACACTTACTTTTAACCTGAACGACATAGTTCTTTCAACAAGATTAATAGAGGGACCATATCCAAACTATGAGCAGGTCATTCCTCAAAGCAGTAATAGGACCATTCGTATTAACCGTAATGATCTCACAAGCGCTGTTAAGCGTGTTTCAATATTGTCAAACGCTTTGACACATCAAGTAAGATTTTCAGCGGACAGGAAAAAGCTAACGCTCTCAACCGCGAACGCCGATTTTGGCGGTGAAGGACGAGAAACGCTCAACTGCGATTTTGAGGGAGATAATATTGAGCTAGGATACAACGCCACTTATGTGACCGATGTTCTAGGAAGAATTGAGTCAGAAGACGTTATTATCGAGTTAGAGAGTCCCGTATCAGCGGGTGTTGTCTATGGAGCGGAAACGGAAAAAGACCGCTACTTGTGTCTGCTGATGCCCCTACGTCTGGCGGAGTAACGTTTGGCCGCAAACTGTGTTATGAAAATTTCGAAGGACGTCAAAGTTTTGTAGTTCTTATTTTTCTTATCTCAAACCCTCAAGAGTTTTCGAAACCAGAGGCGCTGTATCAACGCTCAGACGCCACTATTCCCAATGTTTTATTTGAAATACTATGGCGTAGAATGACCTCGCTCAACATACTTTCTCTTGAAAATTTTAGAAACCTGGAAAACTCTACGGTTAATTTTTCTCCGGGTGTGAACATTTTTTGTGGTCAAAATGGGTCAGGTAAGACAAATTTACTTGAAGCGATTATGACCGTATGTCTTGGACGCTCGCAAAGGCTAAACGCAAGTGATCGAACGCTCGTTAACACGGAAAGCGATTGGTATAGACTTGAAGGAAACGGGCTAGTCAAAGACCATAAAACCAAGATCACGGTTGCGTTTCAAAAAAACAATTCCGAAAGGAATGTTGGTAAAAAAGTTACTCTGAACAATGCTCCCTCAAAGCTTTCGGAACTCTTTCAAATGTTTTCGGTGATAACGATTTCTCCCGAAGACAGCGATACTATTTCCGGTGTTCCTTCTTTACGACGAAGATTCCTGGACTTTCATCTTTCCCAGTCAAGTCCGACCTATCTTGATAACCTGACAAAGTATCATCGTGTTCTTGCTCAAAGAAATATCCATATCAAAAATTCAGGAATTCCTATAGGGGGAACCACATTCGACGAACTCTTAATCGATTTCGCCGCGATGATTATAAAATCGCGTCTGGATTATCTGACCGATATACGCGAAGGCGCGCAAGAAATTTACAGTTTGATCTCAGGTGGTGGAAAATTTGAATGTGTTTACAACTCTTCGGCGGTCAACAGCGATGATATGCCATTCTGGAAATCATTAAGTGGCGACGAAAAATTTGAGAAACTAAAAAGCTCAATTTCTAAACGGCTAACCGAATCGCAGGAAGCGGAACGCGCTCGCGAAATTACGTTAGTAGGTCCACACCGAGATGACATTGCAGTGAAGATTAACTCGCTTTCAGCGAGAAGCTACGCGTCGCAGGGAGAGTGGCGCAGCGCCGCGGTGGCCTTGAAATTGGCGACGTACAAGTTTCTTAAGGAAAACTTCGAAAAAGACCCTATTCTTCTCCTGGATGAAGTTTTTGCCGAACTCGACGAAAATCGTCAGGCCGCTCTGGTGAATTTGTTAACAGATGTGGGGCAGGTGTTTCTGACATCAGCTATAGCCCCCCCGGAAAATTTAAGAAAATGCGCAGCAATGGTTGAAATAGTGGATGGTAGAATAAAAATAGACGGATAACGATGGAATGTTTTTTGAGCGGGACCTGATTAACATGCGATATCAAGTTCGAGGATGAGCTTAAACATAACATCAAAAACAATAGAAATAGAACAAGCGTGACCAATAACGATATCAGTCTTTCAATATCCGGTCTGAGTAAATCATACGGTGACACAAAAGTACTTAGTGACGTAAACATAGACTTGCGCCAGGGAGAGCTTCTTGTGGCGTTGGGTCCGTCGGGATGCGGGAAAACAACATTATTACGACTTATAGCGGGACTTGAAACGCCAGACTCAGGAGAAATTTGGCTGGAAGGAAAGAAAATCAGCTCCCTTCCCCCCAAGGACAGAGACTTGAGTCTCGTTTTTCAAAACTATGCACTCTATCCACACATGACGGTGGCCGGAAACTTGGAATTTCCGCTTAAGGTCAAGAAAGTTCCTCGCGTTGAAAGAAAAAAGCAAATTGCGAAAATTGCGGAGTTGCTTGATTTAACTGAGAAGCTAAATTCGAAACCAGGCGAACTCTCAGGCGGACAAAGACAGCGAGTCGCTCTGGGACGGGCGATAATTCGCAAACCGTCTCTTTATCTTCTCGATGAGCCATTGTCCAATCTGGATTCGCAGTTGCGGAGTCGAATGCGAAGCGAAATCGTAGCGCTTCAAAAGAAACTGGAAACCTGCGCTATATATGTTACTCATGACCAAACCGAAGCCCTAACTATGGCTGACAGGATTATGCTCCTGCATGAAGGGCGCGTGCGTCAGATCGGAACGCCTGAAGAAATATATCGAGCTCCGGTTGATATGTTTGTGGCCGGATTTATTGGATTTCCTCGCATAAATTTTGTCGAGTGCTCGCTTGATGAAAAAATAATAACTCCATTTGGAATTCCACTGGAAATCTTAGCGCCAATGTATCGTAATATAATCATTTCCCGGGGCGAGAAATTTATAGTGGGACTTCGTCCGGAAGATATCTATCCGGGACCTCTGGGAGAATTCAAGGGGATTGTTACGAGTGTAGAGTTTCACGGTGATCGTAAAGTCGCCACCTTGGATTTCGCGGGAACTAGTCTGACCTTCTATACCGATTCGAAAACAATTTCAAGAGGAGACGAAATCGCTTTCAATCTACGCAGGGACAATCTTCTTTTCTTCAATCTTCCCGACGGCCGACGGGTGATCAGATAAGTACGCTACTCTCACCTTAAATTTATTTGCGGATCCGACTTAGCGCTTGGTCAAGTGAGAGCTAGTCTGGCAGTTCGGGCAGAAATGAGTTGAGCGTTGTCCTATTATGTCGCGCTCGATTTTTGAACGGCAAACCACGCAGAGCTGATCCGTTCGTCTATATACTTTCAAATAGCTCTGAAATCCACCGGGCTCACCGTTCGTGCGAGCGAAAGAATCAAATGTTGTCCCCATATTCTTGAGAGCCTTTCGCAGAATCGCCCTAATTACTTTTCGTAATTCGACAATTTGTTGCACATCGAGAGTGGCGGTTTTGTCTCTCTGTGATTTAAGCGCTACACA
>JACZUZ010000104.1 GCA_022572905.1 Candidatus Zixiibacteriota bacterium
CAAAGAGCGGTAGCCTGCAAACGGTATCGCGGAGGGTGGTGTGATTTGTGAATTATATTTCATTTATCTTTCAAACATCGCCGGATAGTTCTTGAATATCATTTTCAATCATTCTTCGAATCTGAACTCTTTTCATCCGGTAACTTGATAAGCGCGTATCTGGTTGCGCTTCCTCTTCGCACTGTCAACAACGCCGGTTTCTTTTGCTCATTGATCAGTCTGCTATATACCTCAAAAAACGATTTCAAGCGCGGAGTTTCGGTATCACCAATCATTGTGATTATGTCACCGGAAAACAATCCGCTCGTCGCAGCTGGACCGGGGCGGCGAACACCCGAAACAAAAACACCTTCGCGGCTTTGCAGATTAAAATCAAGACTCATTTGCTGAGTGATTTCCTTAATAGTAAACCCCCACTCTTTGCATTCGCGATCCTCTCCCATTATCTCGCCCAATTCCTTTGTGAGAACTTTGACTAGAAAATTTTCATCGCGACGCCGAACATTTAGGACAATAGTTGACCCCGAAGGATAATCAGCAATTGTTTTGTTGATTCTGGGGATTTCCTCAACAAAGCGCGCCGAAATTGGTGTGCCGTCAATAGCTTCTATTATGTCTCCGGCCCGAAGACCGATTTCATCGGCCGGGCTATCCGGATCTACAGATGAGATCAGAGCGCCATCGCCAATGTTAGATCCGAACCATCCTTCGAGGTCCTGCATTGGTTGGAAATTAATCCCTACCCAACTTCGCTCCACTTTCCCGTATTTGATCAATTGCTCGGTAACTTCCCGCACAATATTTGAGGGGATTGAAAAGCCAAGATTGTTAGCGAATAATGTGGCTCTACTGTTTATGCCCACTACTCTTCCGCCCAGATCAACCAGCGGTCCACCGGAGTTCCCGGGATTTATGGCCGCGTCGGTTTGCAACCAGGTATTGTATTGACCCGTGCGTTCGCCCGAAGGCAATCGGACATCGTCCGAGAAATAGCGATCGACGGTTGAGATTACGCCGAATGAAAGAGAGCGGGAAAGCGCCAGAGGGGAGCCCATGGCGAGCACAAATTGTCCTACCTGCAATGAATCTGAGTCTCCAAAGCTGGCAACCTCAAGCTTACCCGTGTATTCATCAAGATTGAGCTTTATTACAGCAAGATCGGTTAGCGGATCTCCGCCCACCAGCGTCGCGGACACTTGCTCCTTATCTGCCATTGTGCAAAGAATTCTTTCAGCTCTGCCAGCCACATGGTAATTGGTGACTACGTATCCTTCTTTATGGATAACCACTCCCGAACCAACTACAGATTGCTTCTGAAGTTTGCCGGTGTTGTAGTCCGAGACGACCGGCTGAATATGAACCAGAGCTGGCAGAACCCGATCTCTGGCTCGATAAACATCACTTTGCAGTGGTGCAATCGGGCCGCAGATCGCGGGAGCGGATAAAATCATGAACACAAACCCAGCGAGAATCGGAAGGCTCGGAGTTGACTTTGCAGTTGACAAATACCCAGGTGATTTTTTCAGGCGGTGCATATATATTCTTTCGGTATAATTACTTGTAATTTGACTGTGGGCGTTAAGGAGACATCCGCGATTTTCGACAGCTGTCTCAATTCCAGAGTAATAAGCCTCAATTTACGTTGCAAGACAATAGAGCTTACTTTCGTCTCTCATCGAAATAATTGTCAATCAAGGAACACATCCCACTTCATTTCTTTCCGGAAAATATAATTTATGTCTCCGGACGTCCGCAAAGACAAGGACAGACATGCCCCGAAGTTATACGAAAATGAGCTCGGTATGGATATAGCTTATGCCGCTGAGCCGGATGTTTCCGGCGGGCTGGGAATCGGCGGAGGCGTGGGCGGAGGCGGGGCGACTTCGGCGTGTTCGTCGGGTCCGGGAGGAGAGTATTCCCTGCGTCCGAATCTGGTCAGAAACACTCCCCCAATCCCAGAGAACACCGCCGGGATCGAATAGAGAATTGAGGCTACCAGAAAGAATATCCCCCATCCTTCAAGAAATTCTGAAGAGCTATCTATTAGCATAACGGCGATCATCCATAACCCAATTAGCATAGACGCTCCGACAACAATCTGGCGAAGCTGCGATGCGTTTTCCTCGCCATAAGCTCTCAAAGCGAATTTGCCACTAAGCTGAGTAAATGCCACCAAACCCAGAAGAAGTCCGACGGGAAAAGCCAATACCGCCAGTATTGCTATGGGGATTCCTACGATAGTGGCGGACACCAAGCCAACCGCCGGACCAAACAGGAAGCAAACCAACAACCCTATCATTGTCGCTCGCAGCGGGTATCCATCGATAACTAAGCTGATTCTGGAAACGATCACTGGCTTCACGGATATTGCGACAAAAGCCACTACCAGGAACCCTATCAGGATCGCCGCAAATACTGCGACAGCTCCAAGATTAATTATAACTCCCAACCTGTCGTCGTCTAAGTCCGGCAAGCCGGGGAGCGTCGGCATGTCTTCCTCCCCTTCCGTTCCGGTGATAATACCTCCGTCGCGAACTCTGATTCGAGGCGCAATAGCGTCGCCATCTATCATTCCGGTCGGGCTAACTATAATCGCTTCCTGCGAAATCACATCGCCTTCAACAAGACCGTGCACGATTACTTTTCCGCGAGCGGTGATAGAGCGCGTGACATATTCGTCCACATTGATGCGAATATCATGGACGCTAACGCGGGGGATTTTTCTTAAGTGAGTGGCCCACTCTTCGGGGCGATTTTCAAGCTCGTCGCTGTAGTCGGGATAATCGAATCCTTCTCTATCTCTTTCACGAGCAATACTCCGCTGCTCTGACCTACCCAATTTTTCGAACGTTTCAGATCGAATGTCATAGCGCCAATAATCGCCTTGTATGTCGCGCGATCTTATTTTTCCACGTCTAACTTCGGTGCGAATGAAAACTGTATCGTCGCTTATTGTGTCGGCGCTTAATTCTCCTTTGGCTAATACTGGCGCATTTGCCGTCGATACAGAAACAACCGATGTAGATGAAATTGAATCAATTGATGCGGACTCAGAGTACAGATTGGATATCGAAATAGAGTGCGTCGCCAGTGCGCCGCAGGCGAACAACAAAAGTTTCGATCCTGACAGAGCGAAAATCTTCAATTTACTCTCTCCATCCTACTTTGATATCTCCAGTATCGGTTCTAATTGTAACACGCGGTCCGCCTGCGCCAAAAGTACCCTTAAGCTCTCGCTTCGAAAAATGATCCACTTCTAATGGAAGACCATGCGTATCAATATCTCCGGAGAGCGTGGAAATAGTTATTTCTCCTCCGGCGCCGCGCGGAATTAACAGCTTTATCCGACCCGATATTGTTTCCAGATTGAAATCACTCTCGGAATACAGTTCAGTGGATACGTTAAGCTCTCCGGAATGAGTGGAAATATCCAGAGCTCCCTCTTCCTGCTCGACCACAATTTTGCCGGATGTGGATTTGAGCCTGGCGTTGCCGCGCAGGTTGCGAATTTTAATGTCACCGGAAGTCTGAATAATTGTCACTTTACCGAAAATAAAGTCACCGATAGTCTTTCCGGAGCCCGAATGCATAACGACAGCGCCGGTAATTGACGTAAATGTGACATCGGATGTAGTGGAAGTTATTTCAATATCCCCGTCAATATCAGACAGATCGACTGTGCCCGAGGTTGTCTCCAGAGCCAGACCGCCGAGAAGATTTTTGACAACTATTTCGCCAGAGTTAACGGAAATATCAACTGCGCCAACGAGCCCGCCCAGAAATACGTCACCTTTGACACTGGAGATTGTTACGTCGCACTCCCTGGGAACGGTTATGTCATAATCTACCGCAACAAACCAGTCTTTGCCGGACCCGATCAACTTGTCCCAAATGCTGCGTTTGGGGTCTTCCAATTCCCCAACAATCGTTTCAATGATCGCTCGTTTACCTTTGGTGAATATTTTCAGCTCAATTTTATCGACAATGCGCTCGGCCTCGGCCTCGTCGGCCGCCTGCACTATCTTCCTGGAGCGAACAATTATTCGGTCAAGCCCGGTGGCGCCTGCGTTTATTGTGATATTCCCTGAGATGTTCTTCACATGCAGAGAAACGCTAGCGCCAACGTCCACCTGTTTCTCATAATCAAATTGATATGTCTTAGCTTCACCCTGATCAAAAGACGCAAGAGCAAAAGCTAAAACGAGGAACGCAAGAGCGCTCATCCGAAACGACGACGTGATTTCAGTAGTAGGCCCGGATTCTTGGTCGCCGAATCCATTATACCTGCGTACGCTCCTGATGAATCTATTTACAGCCATTTCCTAGCGAATTCCTCTCAGTGATTTCTTGAGTAATTCTCGCGCCCTGAAAATGCGCGCCTTGACAGTCCCAACCGGAACATTCAGTAGTTCGGCTATTTCATCATACGATTTATCATCCTGATGGCGATAGACTATTACCTGTCGGTATTTCTCCGGGAGGGAATTGATTGCGCTTTCGATTGAAATCATCTTTTGCTTGGCTTCGTATTCCCGCTCCGGATGATACGAATAGTCCGGTATCTCTACTTCGACTTGTCCCTCCTCAGTCTCCACTGCCTGATCGAGAGATAAGGCCTGAATTCGGCGCTTTCGCAGATGGTCAATTGACGTATTCGCGGCGATTTTGCAAAGCCAGGTGGAGAAGCGATATTCTGACCGGTATGACGACAATGCTGCGAAAGCTTTCATAAAACTTTCCTGAGTAATATCCCGCGCGGTTTCTTCATTGCGAACTATCTTAAAAGCGACATGATACACCGTTTTCTCATAGCGCGTCATCAACTTGCGATACGCCTGCTGACTGCCCTCCAGAGCCTCGGCGATTATCTGAGCGTCATCGGCCATCAGTCTGCTATCCAAAACTACGATTTTCCTTCCAATCGGTTTCAATCCAAATTCAGGGCGGTTTTCGTGGAAATTGCCTCCGATTTCAAAAGATGACCGCCCCCGGAAATTCCAAGCCCAATATACAGATGAGCGATTCAACTTCCCAATCCGACGGTCTCGCTCTTTGCGAGGACACGGAGTATGACTAATCTGAAAAAAGGCTATCGCAAATAGAGCATTGAGTAGACTGCTATACCGGAAATCGATACAAACATCCAGACCGGCCAGACAATGCGGGCCAGACGTTTGTGGCGCTCGAAATCATCCTTAAAGGCTCTGACAACCAGTACCACTACGAATGGAGCCACTACAATGGCGAGAATTACATGAGGGATGAGAATAGCAAAGTACAAGGGTCGGGTCCAATCGTGAAAAGGATATGGCACAGAGCCGACCTCTAAATGATAAGTTATATAACTCGTCAAAAATAGACCTGAACAGATCAGAGCAAATAGCATTATTTTCTTGTGGAGCGCTTTGTTTTTTCGCTTGATCTGAACGAATCCGGCCAGAAGAGCGGATGCGGTGATAAAATTCAGCGCTACATTCAATGTGGGCAAGTCGCTATAACTCATACGCCCGAATTCAAAAGTTCGATTATGTCCGACTTGAGAGTTTCGATATTCTGATCATCGCCGCTTTCATAATAGCCGCGAATCCGACCGGACCTGTCAACCAGAATGAATTTGCTACTGTGCTGAAAGGGCAATTCTCCACCCAGCTTGAATCCATCCGTGTATAGAGAAGTTACTTCCTCCAATGACATTCGGACGAATTTCCAGCGGTTATCATTCACGCCGAAACGCATTGAAAATTCGCGAAGCGCCGCGAGAGAATCATTGTCCGGATCAACAGACATTGAAAGGAACTGAATCTCCTCGTTCTCTCTGTAAAGTTCATAGAGTTCGGACATGCGCTCGCACATCGAGGGACAGAGAGCAGGACAGCTTGTGAAAATGAAATCCACTATAGTTATTTTTTCATTCAGATTTGCCCTGACGTAATCACTGCCGAAACTCTCAATTCCGGAAAAATTCGGAATTTCCGAGAAAATCGGAATCTCCGATCGCGATGAGTCGGCGTTTTCCATAACAAAGAGTGTGGTTGCTCCCAGGAATAACGCAGCCAAACCGACAACAATTATGATTTTTGAAGTTCTTAGTGAATCAGCCATGGTTAGCTACTTTCTTGCGTGAGTTTCGCAATACTCGAGTCGGAATATAACAAAATTATTAGGCCAAATAAAACGGCCGCTATCCAGGCATGAACGGACCCAAATGGTCCCGCCCCGCCGATGAATTCCAATAATATACCCAGAATGAATTGGGTGGCTCCGGCCACAACCAGACCAAATGCCGCCGCTCTGGTAAGCGATGATAATTGGGCGCCAGCGCTGCGTTTTATAATTTTCGCCCAGATATGACCCGCCAGACTGATTACCAAAATTCCCAGGACAATATGGATTATATTTTCGCCGCTGATAATTTCCAGTCTCGCGAATGCGGAGAGGTCAGGGAATTCCTCAATTAGTCCGCCCAGAGCCTGTCTTAGTCTCAAGCCCAGTAGAATCTGCAATCCGGCCAGCGAAGCCAGGATCATCAGCCAGGCTCTAATGCCGTCAGGATATTTTGTAACTTCGGTTTGCGGTTTTCCAATCTTTCCGGCCTTATTAAAACTTACAATCAATGCCGATACCAGAGCTAGGGCTTGAACAAAATGAATTATCAGCAGCGCGGCGTTCATGCCGCTCGAAATAATAACCGCGCCCATCCAGGCCTGTCCCAGGGCGAGCGCGGTAGCCAATGCGGCAGGAATATAGATTAGTGGATAGCGTCTGAATTCCTTTATAGCGAAGAAAGTAAATGCCAGAATAATGACGCCAAGCCCCATCGCCAGAATGCGATCAATGAACTCTATCCAGGCGACCGCTATGCTGAATGTGGCAGGATCGATTCCGGGCGGAAGCTGGCTTATATCGGTGGGCGGAATCCAGCG
>JACZUZ010000105.1 GCA_022572905.1 Candidatus Zixiibacteriota bacterium
CAATCTCAGCCTGAATTTCCTCGCGTTCCTTGTCGTCTTCAGCGTCATCCAGGTCTTCCAGTAATCCTTCCTCAATCTCCAGATATTCGCTCTGGGCGTCATTCACAAACTCGACATACCATTTTTCCTCTTCAGCGTGCGCTTCCTTCAGATATTTTTCGCACTTTTTGCGCCGTTTCTTTTTTACATCATCGTTTTCGCATGCGCTCTTAAGTTTCTCAATACTTTCGAGCATTTTCCCAAGTCTCTCCCTGCGAGCGTCCAGGTCTTTGGGTGAAATATCTTCGACTATCGCCGAATTAATAACCACCATCCATTTATATGCTTCGGGTACATGACCGTGATAGAGGATAGCGCTATCGAGTAACGCTAGAGCTGTATCGGGTTGGTGGTATTCTTCTTTCATTAGAATCTTCACTCCGCTAAAGTATGAATTCAGCGGCTTTTTCGCGGCCCAGGCGCTTTCGCTTGCGCCCAAAATTAATCCGATAAGCGCTAACGCGGCTACAAATATTCTGGTTTGCTTCTTCACTCTTTTTCCCTCTCTTCAAGTCTTATCATTCGATTCCTCCCTGTGGGCTTAAGACCCAATCATTTCGGGGATAAAACTAGCTCAATATCAAAAATGTGTCAAACTGGCCACTAAAGGATTTTCCTCTTAGTGGTGTTCCTCTGGGGGATTCCACTAAGGAGTTGTGTAGCGCGCTGTGAAGGTCAGTTTTGTCTCTTTGCCAGCGGGCGCATGAACTTTGAATTCTATTTTATTGGCCTGTTTTTTCTCAAAGTCATGAGAGCTTTCCAGTATCTCCCAGCCCACTCCCAGGAATTTGAAGACTTTGATTTCCACATCATCGTCCTTGCGATTTCTGAGCGAAATCTCATAGTCGTATTCGGTAACTTTCTTGGATATTGCGCGTCTATCGAGAGTTTTTTCTTCGGCGACAATATCAAAGGCGTTACCCACGGTCAGAGTTATTTTTTCATCACGCGGAGTGTGTGAGATTCGATCTTCCCCAAGTAATATTATTGAGCCGTCGTCATCGGCCTTAAACAACCGCACGCGGCCGCCGGGAAGGGGCATACCAAGCCCATTATCCGACGTGTTTTCGAATATTATTTTTACCGAAATATTTTTCGCTCCAGTGCCGGAATTGTAGTGATATTCTTTAGTAATGTTCGCACTGGCGGGATCAAAAAGTGAAAGCTGTTTGATTTCATTGTTCGCCAAAGTCGATTTTCGCGGTAATGTATAGAGATGATATTCAAAGAACGATTTTTCCTGAAAGCCCCCGTCATATTCCATAGCCATAGGCGCGGCTCCCTTGTACAGCCCCCCCCTAATTTTGGGGGCGCGATGAATATCACCGGCGACAAGTTTGAGGGTCGCGTCGGAATAAGTCTTGCCGCTTCGATTGTCAATCGAGGCCCAGGCGCTCAAGTCCATTGATGTCTCAGCTTCGTTAAGCAAAGCCACATATTCGGCGCTCCAGCTCATACCGGATGTTTGATAGCTTACCTCGCAGTCGACCGAACCGTTCACGTCAGAATTATATTTCCAGAGCAATGTAGGCTGAGTGATAAGTCCCTCGGGAAGTTCCGGGAAGTTCACATTCGTAATCTCAGAGAAAAGCACAATCTGCACCTGCTCAGAGCCATCGCGCAAGATAACTGACTGGCCGGACTTGGCCAGAAGCTCTCCACTATAGATTTTGCCATCTTTGGAAAAAAGCTCGATGTTTTCATTTATATAGCGATCATAAATTTTCTCGGGGCTAACCAGATCAAACTGATAGTTTTGTTCAAGAATTCTGACCGACTCAGATGATCTGAGAGTTTTGAAGCCTACTGAAGTGGGATCAATCCTGCTGGGTACATCTCGAAACGCCACCTGTCCCAATCCTTTGCGGAAAATCATACTCCGCGACTCGCGAATAACCGCCAGATCGCTATTGTAAACCGTGACCGACATGCCCGTGGTCTGAGCATGCGTCACGCAGGGAAGCGCAAAGGAAAAAGCTACTATGGCGAAAACTATAGAACCCTTTGTGCGAACGCGAGCGATTCTATTCTCATCCGAGATTTTCCTTGATTCGTAATGGGCGTTTTTTTTCATATTATTTTCCTCCATGAGCTTATACCGTCGAGATAAGTCTGAATAGATCATTTTTTTCGGCCACATCAACCAAAAACCCCTTCAAGGGGCGTGTGCGCCTCAGACGCTTTGATTCCCCTTCGAGCGGAAAATGCCTCCCCTGCAAGGGGTGTTGATATTTCCCGTAGGTCGGGTTCCGTAGACCCTGTTTTTACAGGGGCGAAGAAACCCGACATCTCCGTTTCATAGAGCTGTTCAAAAATTAAATGTCGGGTTTCTCTCTCGCTTACGCTCGCTCGGAACGCCGACCTACATCAAAAACGAGGCTTTTTCAACATATCCTGAGGGGCGCCACACCTGCGAGGGGGGAGCGTCCCCCTGCGAGGGGTGCGGGTCCCCCTGCAAGGGGGGGGGGTGGGTCCGCGAAATCTTCTGGACTAAAGTAGCTACGCGAGATATATTTATGATAGGCGCAAATCCGTATTGGTCCGCCGTATTTTATCTCCATCGGCTGGATCGCGCCGAAGAGCTTAGCAATGGCAGATCTCAATTACAAAATTCCGGACAGCGAAACACTATCGCCCAACTCGTTGTCTAATGGTGGCTTTGACACCTGGCCGGGTCAAAAGGGGTCGCCGAGCGAAGATTTTGTCGATAATTGCCCCTGGAATCCAACCGGGTTCGGGCCGGGGATTGGCCCCGATCTTTCAGTCGGAGTGATGGAGAGGCAGTCTGTCCGGGTCTTGATCTCATTGCCTCATACCGAGCGGACCTCACTTTTCGCCGAACCTATCGACCTTGCGATTGAAGAGCTTCGCGAGGAGTTGGCCTATCGGGAGAACGATATTTGCCCTCATTGTGGATTCGCCCGGTTGTCGATTGACGAAGCTAAATGTCTGAGTTGTCCTATTTGCTTTTTTGGCTCAAGCCGCGAGTATGGCTGATAGTTTTCGAGGTGGCCGGTCGGCCGCGATTGACGGGTAGCCCATGGGCTTGCCCTGGGTTATTTCGATTTCGAACAACGGCCAGATGTGACTTCGGCGAGCTCTGTCGAGTCGGACATCTGCCCCGCACAATAATAATTGTCGATAATTTACTTGCTATTAAAAACATAAATGGGATATGGAGGTATATAGATGGGCTTTCGCAATTACATATCCGGTGTTAATTTAATGTTGATCATGATAGGGCTTATGATAGCAACTTCGTTAGTATTAGTTTCGTGTTCCAAGGAAAACCCTATTGAACCAACTGACACTAAAGATAATTCATACTTCCCTTTGTCGGTTGGAAACTATTGGCTATATGGATGGGAAGATAGCTTTTACGGTGATAATTTCAGTTGGAGTATTGTACAGATGAACGGCGACACGGCTTTAGTCGAAAGACCCGATTCCTATGGACCTCAATTCGTTTCGATTACCGTAATTCAGGAAGGACCGGATTACTTGATTAAGACTGGAACGTCCACATATGAGCAATACTATCGTTTCATACCTGATTCAACCTGGACACATCGTAGACCATACGAATGCGATGATTCTTTGATATTCAAAGCTGTTTTAGATACTACAACGATTGTAACCCCAGCGGGTTCTTTTACTAATTGCCTAAAAATCCAACGCCTGACAACTTCAATCTGTTCCGATGCTGGGATTTCGATTGAGTGGTGGGCGCCAGGAGTTGGACTTGTCAAATGGCAAGAAGTTAATTTTTATGCAGGTGTTTTAACCGGACATCTCATTTTATATCACTTAACTGACAGATAATTCTGATTTTTGATAATCCATGTCATCGAATGTTGTTGTTCGTTTATGGTCCGAACGCTTAATCAAACAAGTTTGAAGTGCGCGGCAGATGCGACATCGGCGCGCACTATACCCCGTAGGTTGGGTTCCGTAGACCCTGAATTTTCAGGGGCGAAGAAACCCGACAAATGCATTTCATAGAGTGATTGTCGGGTTTCTCACTAGCTTGGCGCTAGTTCGGAACACCGACCTACCCCTAATCATAACTTTTTCAACAAGCCCAAAGCGCAGAGCCACCGACGCCTCGCGCCTAAGCCTCTATCAACTCTCCCAAACGAATTAGCCCGTTCTCCAAAATTTCATTCGGTAAATTGTTTTCTTGCGCCAATCGCTGTGTAACTTCCAACGCGGCGCTCGAATCCAAATTGATCTTGTCGGGATCAAGCTGGAAATTGTTTTCCTCGAATCGTCTGAATATCAATTCATACATACTCTGAATCAAACCCAGGCTGAACTTATAGCGAGGCTGAAGTTCCCGCGAGAAAATATCCGCCTCTCTTCTCGCGCGCTTAAAGTATCTTAGCGCGACGCTCCAATAGCGCTTTACCATTGCGTCAAAATTTCGCGATTGGTCGCCGTCGGCCGCTCTGCTGATATCCAAATCGGTAACATTAAATTCTTTTTTGAACCTGATCGGGAAATAATCGAGATCGCCGTGCGTGTCAGCGCGAAAGTCGCGCATGATATGAACCATATATGAAAAAACAGCAAGCGGTCGCGCTATTGGTCTTAGCTCCCTTGCGCCCGGCTGATAAACGCTCCCGTTCCTGGTTAAGCTTATCAAATGCAGGAACACTGTGGCCGGAGCCACCGCCGCTCCGCGAGTGTATTTGAGAAATTTCCCCATTGATTCGAAACGCTCGTGGTGAACATCGTATTCCATGGCTTTGGCCAACCGAGTCCAGGGATAGAAGGGAATCTTGAATTCAGCAATTGTGCGCTTAAAAGTTCCGGAATCGGCTTTTTCTCCCAATGTTCCGGGATCCGCGACCCATTTGCGTATTTTCGCGCTAGTCCTCTCGCGGACGCTTGGGTCGCTAAAGGCTCCTGAGCTTTTGAGATTGTCGACCAGATCATCCACAGATCGCATAGAGTCGTAGCAGACTTTGAAAGCGTCGAGGCGATCCTCCTCCCAAAAAGAAGCGGCTATATGCAGAATTGGGTTTTTCAGAGCATGGCCCGGTTTTTCTATGATCTGATTTTCTGAAGAGCTCGCGTTCATCGACCCAAATCTATGAATCTCGGGCTATCGGGCAAGTGGGACGAGAATAATAAATGTTTTGAGACAATACCTATTTGCGAATCGGTATAATCAGAGCATGAATATTCTCTTTCTGACTCATAATTATCCGCGCCATGAGGGCGACTTCTCCGGCGTTTTCCTGCGTGTGTTGGCGCGAAAGCTGCAGAATGAGGGGATGAATATTACCGTCCTTGCGCCTCACGACGCGGGCCTGGCCGAAAAAGAGAGTATCGATGGTATCGAGATTCACCGTTTTCGCTATGACATCGATGAAAAAGAGAATTTCGCGTACAGGGGAGATATGCACAGGCGCCTTCTGACGCCAGGCGGAATTTTCACATTCCGGCGATTCTTGAAGGCCTACCGGGAAGCCGGTTTGAAAATCGCTCAAGACAAAAAGTTCGACCTTATCGCCGCCCATTGGGCTGTGCCATCGGCCCCTGTGGCCAATATCATCTCAAAGCAAACTGATACGCCGTTGGTTATTAGCTCGCATGGCACTGATATACGAATCTTGAGGAAGCTTTGGCTGGCCCGGCGTTTTTGCGCCAGAGCGCTTGAGAGAACCCGCGCCTGGACGGTCGTGAGCGAATACTTGTCCGGGTTGGCGCTTGAGTGTTATCCAAATTACGAAAGCAAAATATCTGTTTGTCCGGCGCCGACCGACGAAAGTTTGTTTTATCGGGAAGAAAACATACCTCGCGAAAATGATCTTATTGTAGCGGTGACGCGCTTTACAAAACAAAAGAGAGTGAACCTTCTGATTTCTGCGGCTGGCATACTGAAAAGTTCCGGAGTGGATTTCAAATTGGAAATCTATGGAAACGGACCCGAGCAAGATAAACTCAGAGCGCAAATTGAAGGCTTGGGACTTGCAGACATTGTATCTCTCAACGCTCCAATCCCGCAAACTCAGCTTCGAAAAGTTTATAATCGCGCTAAAGCGACCGTCTTGAATTCCACAGGCGAGGGTTTTGGATTAACTCTGGTCGAGGGCGCTCTGTGCGGTTCGCTTCCGATTGGAACGCGCTCTGGTGGTATCGTTGATATAATAGATGACCACAAAAGCGGATTACTTTGCGATCCGGATAGCCCGCAAAGTCTGGCGATAGCGCTGAAACTCGCGCTCGAAAATAATGATTTCACAGACGGTCTGGCCAGTACCGCCACCAAAAGAGCGGGCGAGCGTTTTAGCTCGAAGGCGATAGGGCGAACCTACGCCGATGTGTACCGCAAAGCGGCTGGCGCTTAATTAGTAATTATTTTTTTATTGGAGAAAATAACATCGACTAAATAGCTTGATTGGGTACACTCAGATCGCGTGGATAAGTTCCCAGCACTTTAATGAAGGGAGCGATTTCCGCCAGATGATCCAGCGCTTTTCTACCGCGCTCCGAATGGGCCGTATCCTCAAAATCCACATAGAAATAATACTGCCAACCTTCGGCGCGCATGGGACGGGATTCTATTTTAGTCAGCGTGATATCTCTTAGCGCAAAAACCGAAAGAGATTTGAAAAGCGCTCCGGCTTCTTCATTCAGAGAATAAACAACCGAAGTCTTGCCGCTTCCCTCAAACTCCTCAGGCTCCGATGAGATAATTAGAAAGCGGGTATAGTTATTGGGGAGATCTTCAAGTTTTTCGGCGAGAACCTTCATGCCGTAAATCTCTGCGGCGTATTTCCCCGCCACCGCGGCCGCGTTCATCAAAGATGACTCCGCCAGCATCTTAACAGCGCCGGCGGTGTCATTCC
>JACZUZ010000106.1 GCA_022572905.1 Candidatus Zixiibacteriota bacterium
CGGACAACGGAGGCTTCATGGCCTTGGGATCAACTTTTTCTTATGGACAAGGAGATTATGACCTATACCTTGTCCGGCTTGATTCTCTAGGCGATACTCTCTGGACAAAAACATACGGCGGATCAGGCACCGATTTCGGATATGATATTGCGCGAGCCAGCGACGGCGGATACATTTTAACAGGCATGACACGCTCCTCAGGATTGGGCAAAGGCGATGTTTATCTTCTAAAGATCAGTTCGCTCGGGCAGGTATTGTGGTCAAAAACTTTTGGCGGAAGTGAACGCGACGAAGGCTTGTCTGTGCGAGAAGCTCCCGATAAGGGTTTTATCATAGCGGGCTCGACAGAGTCTTTTGGCGCCGGGGCCGAAGATTTCTATCTGATAAAAGTAGATTCGCTGGGCGAATTGGAGTGGAGCCGCGTATTTGGCGGGCCGGGCAGCGAATGGACCGGAGCTGTGCGAGTTAGCGCTGACGGAGGATTTGTTCTTGTTGGAGGATCAACATCTGACGCCAACGGCTACAGCGATGTAGTATTAATGAAACTAAACAGCGTCGGCGATTCGCTTTGGACACGAAAATATGGCGGAGCGGCGGCTGACCTGGGTTTCTCCATCGAGGTAACAGCTGACGACGGGTTTGTGATTGTTGGAGCTTCTGCGTCATGGACAAGCGAATACAACGACGCCTATGTAATCAAGACTGACTCTATCGGAACTCTGGAATGGGAAAACACGTTTGGCGGAGTATTTGACGAGCGCGCATTTAGCGCCGTGCAAATCGCTGATGGCGGTTATATGGTCAGTGGTATAACCGAATCATTCGGAGCTGGCAAGACAGATGTGTATATGTTCAGGCTTGACGCGGGTGGATGGCAATTATGGTCGCAAACCTATGGTGGCAGTGAGTCAGAAAGTTGTCGCGGGTCGCTTTTGAGCGCTGATCAGAATATTATTCTGATAGGACTTTCATACTCAAACAGTCAGGGTGGGTCGGATTTGTTTCTGGTTAAAGCGCAAAGCGATCTTGCGACTGATGTAAAATTAAATGAGCTATCTGCGCTTCCAAAAGATTTTGAGTTGGGCCAGAATTATCCGAATCCATTTAACCCGAAAACTACTATTCCCTTTTCAATTTCCAGATCGAGCGCGGTAACGCTGTTTGTGTACAATGTAATTGGACAAAAAGTAGCGACGCTACTTGACAGACATCTTTCTGCGGGTCAATATCAAGTTCAATGGGACGGACGCCGGGACGATGGCGGCAGACTCGCCAGCGGAATTTATTTCTACAGACTCAAGGCCGGTGAGAGGGTATTCACAAATAAGATGGCTCTTCTTAAGTAGGCCTGCTTTTCTGTTCGGTCGCTAAAAAATTTCGCGAAAAAATAAATTGACAATTACGAAGAGTTACACGAAGTTCATGTCGGCTGTTTTAACAAGTCTGAAGACAGGGAGTCGTTATAATGTTATTCAAAAACAAATCCAGATCGCTAAGTGACGGCGCGCTTATATCATTGTTAATCAGAGTCGCCCTTGGCCCCTTATTTTTTGGAATGGGCGTGATGAAATTAACGCACTATGTGGACACGGTGGACCGTATTCGAGCGGGCTTCGCGACCGCATGGTTGCCTTTGGAGTTATTTACTCCGTTCATCTATATTATGCCGCCGCTTGAACTTCTACTGGGGCTGGCGTTGGTTTTGGGATATCAGTATCGCTACACACTGGTCGCGCTAAGCTTATTTATGTCCGCTCTTTCGTTTGGACTGATGACGCAGGGAAATTTTGATAGTATGATTCGCAATTTACTGATCGTCATAATTGCCCTCTACGGTATCTCACGTTCCTCTGAAAACGTGTGGACAATTGACAAGGCATTAGCTCGCAAATGAAATAGCCTTCTGTCTTTTTGAGTAATCTGGTCAGGAAGCGTTAGGATTTTAGATATTCGGCGCTCGCCCAAACGCCAGAATTTTTTCCATGCGACTATAGACGTATTCGAATTCCGCTATTTTCGGACCCTTGTTCCCTTCTATTGAATACAATATCCCATTCGCGAAGCCGCTAACGATCCCGGCATGCCCCTGCCAGCTATCGGCGCGAATTCTCCACCAGAAAACCAGATCGCCCACTAACGGCGCAAAGTCCGCGCCCGGCTGATACGCCCAACCATGTTTGCGAAACTGATTGAGGATATCCCTTGCGCTTAGAGAGTACCGAAACGGAATCCCGGTGGGTGTTTGCGAAAAAATCCAACTTATGAACGCCCCGCACCAGGGACTTCCTTCCGGGGCCATATTGTTAAGATATTTTCTAACCCAGGGACCTCTATTGTTTCCTCCAACTTCGCAAGCTCCGCTCTTGATTTCAGAGGCGGCCACTTCAAGCGCCAGGAGTCCGACATTAATTACGCCTCTGGGCTGGTCAGGAAGCGTTAGCAAGCGCGCGTCTTGAGCGTAATTATTATCGAAATATTCTACCGAAAGGCTCCACCATGTCAGAGGCCCGACAATACCATCGATAGACAGCGGCTGTTCATTTGGGCCAAGATTTTGAGCCTGGAACGCGCGAACAGCGTCTCCGGTTTTGTCGCCAAAGACTCCATCTACTTCGAGATTAAAGCCGCGCTTATTGAGTAGACTCTGAAGATGCGCGGTTGGTTTGCCGCGCGAACCATTTGTCTGTATTTGCGTCAAAAAAGGGGCATCTGCCCCGCACGCCCTTCTTTGTCAGCCGGGTTGAACTCCAATGTTACAAGTCGAGCTGAATTGTTATAAGCCCCAACTGATGAAGAAATCATTTGTGTCGTATGCGGAAAGTTGCCAGGTAAAGCGCAAATCTCCCAGCGGAAGAAAGCGGCTGACTCCGAAACCGATTTCACTATACCAGTTCCGGAGCTCGGGGTAAGACTGAATTTGATCCGGAAGCCCGGTATAGTAATCTGTCCAGGCTATCGCGCCATGAACCAGCAGGCGACCTTTGAAGTTCTTGATTACCGGAATCTGCGACAGTTCAAACGGGTTCAGACGAAATTCATTTTCAATACCCGCGAATAGAAATCTATCTCCAAAGAATTCGTTATCCCCAAGCGTCTTGAGCCTCGTAGTGGTCGACCTGTGCCCATAATCCGGAGCCACGCGAAAATACCTCTGTGACGGCGGCGAACCGGAGCTGGCGCCCGCGATGACTTTGAGCCGAGTCATCCCCAATGAGTTTCGAGCGCGGAGGTCCAGTTTGGCCATGTAGCGTTTGAATTTGAAATCCCCTCCAACGCTTGCACTATCGGCTTGCTGATACTCGAGTTCAAGCTGTGTGTCGCTCCAACCAAATCCGGGGTACACGTCGCGACCGTTGCGAATGTAATCGCGTGTATCAAATTTCAAACTAGCGCCCCATTCACGGAGCGTACCGAAATCAACGCGCGGATTTTCTTTGTAGTGAGGCGCCGTTCCCCAGAAACTAAATTCGCTGGCGCGATTGATAGATTTCTGATTCATATCCGCAAACGACAAACTCAATTTCCACTTGGGAAAAATTCTATGACTGAGCAGCGCCTTCCAACCTTCTTCTTCCAGATAATTTTCCGGGTCTGTTTGAAAAAAAAGCGTCTTAAATGTCGCGTCGTGAGGTTCGCGGCCCGACATGTAATCAATCGGCGCGATACCATCAGAGACCATAAGAGACAGATTTGTTTCATAGTATTTTGAGAAACTGTAGGCGAGCTCTGCGCTCCAATTCCAGCGACCGGCTGATGTTGATCGTCCCTGCCGAAAACGAAATGACGGTCCGATTGGCCATGAGCGGTATTGAAAACCAACACCCAAGTAGGCGCCTTCGACTGAGTTGAAGTGAACAATATCTGTCAAACTTGTAAGGTGGTAGCGCTTGAGGAATCGTTTGTAGCCTTTGTTGGCGCGGTAGACGTTGTATGCGGTGCGAATTGTTGGATTATTTTCAAGAACGCTGTCTTTGAGGAAATCGGTTCGTTTATATCCGGCTTTGTCTCTTGCCGTCAAGGGGATTGTTTGCCGCGAAGCCCAGTCAGATGAATCGATGTCATCGGCGCCCTCTGCTACCTCCACTATAAATCGATCAAACAGCCCCGTCGGTAATTCACCATTTATTTCGTATTCCTGAATTCCCACAATTTGCTCAATTTTCCACATTGTCGTATCGGAAGAAATCAAAACTTCCAAATTAAGGTTCACCGGCAACCAGTATTTGCCCTCAAATCTTTCAAAACGCTGTTGAAAGCTGGATGAAACGCTGTCTTTGCCATTTTCATGTTGGCGACTCCGGGATACATCAATTTCTATTACCTCATACGTCGAGTCCGCAATTCCCACAGTTCCACGAAAATAGCGCGGCTTGTCTTCCTTTGGTTCAAACTCAAGCAGAAAAATAGCTAAACTGTCAATGAACAGGGTATCGAGTATGCTATAATTAAATATTTCGAGAGCGTCGGTAGCCGTTGGTGTGGGGAGTTTGTCGGGTCCCCATTGTATTCGATCTCGATTGAAGTTAGGTATTTCATAGACACCAAGTGTATTCCACTCTGGCAAAAGCGTCGCCCCCTGTTTGCGGGCTACAATTATTTCTTTGTAATCGTCGGGCTGACGCCAGTATCCATTAGACTGGGATTCAGCGATAAAAGCCACTGCAAATGAAGTGTCAGAGGGCTGTTTGTATGATGCGAATCCTTTGGTATATGCTTTGAAGGCGTAGTTATCGATAGCTTTCAGTATCTCTTTCTTACGTGAAATCGCACGGCTGATGATACGCTGGGCTTCACTCAAGTCGTCCGCATATACGGTAGTCCCGGACAATTCAAGAACAACGGGTGTCAAATATGCGTTCAATAAGACTTCATCATCTGGAGCCAGCTCAAATTTCAGCTCGCTCGAAACAAATGAAATGGCGCTGAAGACAAGCTCGCTGTCTCCCTCTCTGACAAAAATCCTATAGCGTCCTTCAGCGTTGGCCATCGTACCGCGGTTTGAGCCAGCGACTCTCACCGATGCGAATGGAATTTCCTCACCGGTTTGAGAATTGATAACCGACCCATTGACAAGAGTTTCTCCTGAGCCAGCCTGGGAAGGAACGTGAATGCCCAAGCTGATCGAGAACATGACGGCGCCAAATAAGCAATATCTAAAATTGCAGCATTTGTGGAGATTCTTCATCAGGCCATAAGAATGCTAAAATAAACCTCGCCTGGCTATAAACTTGTGGACGTTCGATATTGTAAAATGGTTATGCTTTACCTATTCTTCGAAAAACGTCGTACAAGAAGCGAAAAATGAAAGAAAGCGCCAGCAAATCCCCGGGGAATCTATTTTACACAGCCACCAGATGGCTCGTATTTCTTATTCTGATAACGACGGGCGGATTCGCGGGCGTTTATTGGTCAATGGAAACCAGGGGATATCTGAATACTCCAATCGTAACAATTCAGCCGCCAAGTTCAATACTTACTGTCGGGTCGGCTTTCCCAAATCTTGCCGTGCTTGACGAGTCCGGTGGAATCCACTGGACACGTAATCTAATCGGAGATCGGGGCGCTGTGGTGATGTTTCTCGAAATTGGCTGTGAGCCGTGTAGCGTCATGACCCACAAATGGCAGGGATTAATTGATAATTCCTCAGCCGAGGACTTGAATATTTTCGGAATCTGTTTTCAACTTCCCGATGAAGTGAGCGAATATCGCCAGCGCCGCGGCCTTACGTTTCCTATCTATAGCGACACTATTGGCATGTTTCTTGGAAAGTATAAAGTTGACAAATTCCCGCTCAGGCTGGTGGTCGGAGAATCTCGCACAGTGCGCTCACACAATATTTTGGCCGACCTGAAGGTAGATTTCTCTCAATTGGCGCGCGAGCTCGCACAATGACACGCGTATTTAGTCAGCGTCGGCGCGATCTAGATTGCGCGCTTTGTCGAAAGCATTGTCTGAAGATGGCTCGATCAACTCAACGACCTGACCGAACGGATCTCGCAGAGCGGTGTAGTCGCCAACCGGAGCATGAGTAACGATTTCGTCATAGAGAAACTTATATCCTAATTTTTTCAGCTCTTTAACACGTTCGCGGATATTGTCAACAGTTATGATTATGAACGCGCCGGTCTTTCCGGGATATTCCAAAGGCACAGTTGTTTCGGATTCATGGAGTATTAGTTCTATATCACGGCTATCCAGCGGAACCACCGGCGGCCAATACTTGTCTGTGGTACCGTTTATGCCGAGCGCTGCGTAGAAACTCCGCGCGCTTTCCAGATCGGTTATAGGAAGTCCCACATTAAAAAGCGCTGATTTTTGGATAGAACCAAACTTCGGATCAAGTTCCAGAACATTCATAAAGTTTCCAAATGGATCAAGGCATCGCAGAGACTTGCCCAATGCAAAATCTTCCGGCTCATCATCGAGGAGCGTTGCGTCACTCGCTTTGAGCCTCTCGATCGCCTGCGCTAAATTCGGAACCTGCCAGTTAACATACGTCACGCTCTTGGAGGGACGCGCTTGCGCTTTTTTATCAACCGCATAGAGCAGGATATGTCCACCGTCATTCTTGAGCGAAACAACCACGGGATAGTATTCACGCGTAGCTATTTCCATTCCAAGAATTTTTGTGTAGAAATTTATGGCTTTGTCAAGATCGGTGACATTAATCTGAACCGCCCAGATCGCAGGCGGTTGTTTTGCTTCGCTATTGGTCTCAGCCTCTAGCTCAACGGAGTTTGCGCCAACTGCGAGAGACATTACTCCCATTGAGGCTAGTGTTATCACATACTTAACGAATCCTGGTTCATTTGTTATTTCTGCAAACATTGTAGATGTCCTTTGTTTTGTGATGAGCGCTTCACGTCGCCAATCATAGTTTATCAAT
>JACZUZ010000107.1 GCA_022572905.1 Candidatus Zixiibacteriota bacterium
TCCTCTATTATTAATCCCCCACCTACTTCGGCTTTTACATCGAATAAAGCTGTATTCAATTCTGTTGATACTAAATTTACAGAGCCTAAGGTTACATTGCCCGTTGATGAGGATGAAGGAATGGTTATATTGAACTGAATTGTTTCTGTAGCGTTAAATTCAAGAATGAAGTTAGTAAGTCATTTTGAAATCGGCGCATTCCGGCGGTTTCTTGAATTTGTTCTTCCACGATTGATTATCGCGGTATTCCCTTTTGTCACCGCTTCGGCGAACGAAGAGCCATTCAAATCTGAGATTATCGATAAGATTCGAGTGGCCACCGTCGATAAGGCTCAACTAATGTCTGTGCTCTCTTCGGGATTTGACATTGTCGAGTATGACGGCTTGGATTTGACGCTTTTAGCCGGACTGGCTGACAAGTCTCGCCTGAATGATATGGGTGTTCCATTCTCGGTTGAGATTAAGGACATTTCCAAGTTCTACGCCGATCGCTATGCGGCCGAACTTGCGGAGCTGACAAAGAGTGGCTCTCTGGCTGGCGCTCCGAGCGCTACAATGGGGGGATTCGAAACTTACAGCGAAATTACCACACATATTCACCAAGCCTGGGCGGACCATTCGAGCATAGTGGCAGATCCTTTCAGTATAGGAACCACCATAGACGGAAATCAGCAATGGGTAGTAAAGATCTCGGACAATCCGACCGTGGATGAGGATGAGCCCGAGATTTTTCTTGTCTCACTTCTGCACGCCCGCGAACCTTGCGGCGCGGCATCGCATTTAAATGTGATGGATTATCTGACAGACAACTACGGAACTGATTCTCTGGCAACTTACCTGGTCGACAATCGCGAAATTTTCATTTTGCCCGTCGCTAATCCAGACGGCTATGTTTACAATGAACTTATCAATCCTACTGGCGGTGGTATGTGGCGCAAGAACCGCCGGAACAATGGCGGCGGTGTTTTCGGAGTTGATCTGAATCGCAACTATTCCGCGCACTGGGGATATGATAATATCGGCAGCTCTCCATTCACTAACTCCAATACGTACAGAGGACCGGCGCCGTTTTCGGAGCCGGAGACAAGCAATATTCGTGATTTTGTTCTCTCGAGAAATTTTTCCATTATCCACAATAACCACTCTTATAGCGATCTTGTCTTGTGGCCGTTTGGATACACGTACGTCTACACTCCCGAGCAGGACATTTTTCAAGCAATCGGTGACTCGATGGCGACGTTTCATGGTTATTTCGCAACTATTGGTTGGAATCTTTATCCGACCAACGGCGAAGCGGACGAATGGGCGTATGACACAACCGGGGGGAAGACGTCAATATTGTCGTTCACGTCAGAGCTTGGAAGCCTCTCGGACGGGTTCTGGGCGTCTCTCTCGCGAATTCCGGTTATCGTCGATGAAAACCTCGCTCCCAATCTATATTTGATAAGCATCGCCGATAATCCGCGCCGAGCGGGTCCACCAATTCCTCCTGTTCTAACCGGCCCCGATTCTTCCAGTAGCGGTGATTTCATTCTGAGCTGGACAGATTCCGATACAAACAATCCTGCGGTCGATTTCCATCTGGCGGAGCTAACCGATTATGAGCGCGTAATCGACAGCGCCGAAGCGGATCTAGGCTATTGGGAGGTTGAAAATTTTGCCCTGTCAACACTTAGATCGCATTCAGGCGCAAGTTCATGGAAGAATGTCAATTCCAACCGCTCTCACTGCTGGCTTGTTTCCGAAACACCCGTGATCGTTAAGCCCGGAGATTCATTGGTGTCCTGGTTGTGGTATGAGATCGAAACCGATTGGGATTATTTTTACGTTCAGGTATCCACGGACGGAGGATTCCTGTTTGACAATCTTGCTCATCCGACGATCACAACCAATTCTGATCCGAATTCTCAAAATGGGGGAAATGGTGTCACCGGAAATTCGGGTGGATGGATCGAAGCAGGGTTTGATTTGTCTTCATACGTTGGAGAGCAAATCTATGTGCGACTCGCGTATTACACGGATGCGGGAGTTTTGAATGAGGGAGTGTACATAGATGATATAGCGCTCGTGGACGTATATGGAACCCAGACCGTCATTTCACCGGTATCTGTAAGTCCTTATGAAGTACTTGGCAAAACTGACGGCGAGTATTGCTACACTGTCAGCGCCGAAGACGCCGAGGGTCAGATAGGAAGGCCATCGAGAATAACCTGCGTGAGTGTAACACTTGCGTCGACTTTTCTCTGTGGAGACGCAGATGGTGACGAAGAGATTACCATCGCCGACGCAATATTTATTGTAAAATATGTCTTCGGTGGTGGCGAAGCGCCAATTCCAGTTGAAGCTGGCGACGCTGATGGCGGGGGAGATGTCAATATTGGCGACGCCATCTGGTTGGTAAAGTATGTCTTTGCCGATGGCGCAAATCCGGTTTGCCCTTAGAGTGTATTTTCACTGTTCTCGCTCAGAATAGTCGCGGCGTTTCTTTTTATTCCTTCCAGCTTGGGTCTGGTCAGAGGCGTTCCGGCGCACCAATCCAGAAACTCCTTTCTTGATTCCATCCGGACGATAGTTTTCAAATCGACAAATTCTCCGACTCCAGAGCTGTCTGTGAATTCTTCATGGGCTGTCCTAATGGAATCATAATTGTGCGGACATACGTCCTGGCAAATATCGCATCCGAATACTCTGCTATGAAGATTGGACTGAGTTTCGAGGACGAAGGGACCCCTTTTCTCAATAGTGAGATAAGATATGCATTTGTTGGAATCGATAACTCCCGGAGCGATGATGGCGTGAGTGGGACAATTGGTGATGCATCTCTGGCAAACGCCACATGTGGCCTGCTCGGACTCGCGATTCTTGTCCGGCTCTAGCTCGAGCTTTGTAATTATCATAGACAGAAGAACCCATGAGCCGAATTCCGGTGTGATGAGCATAGAGTTTTTGCCCAGGTATCCCATCCCAGCGCGTGCGGCGTAAGATCGTTCAAGCGCCGGACCATAGTCGACGAACCACTTAAACATATCCCGTGTGTCTAAATCAGAATAATCCTCAGAGATCATCCGCAAGAGGGCCTCTATTTTTTTCTCGGTGACTTTGTGATAGTCTTTGCCGCGCGCATACTTGGCCACTAGTCCGCTTTCTGGCTTCGCTACCTCTGTGTCGGGCTGAAAATAATTAAGGGCGAGAACAATCACGCTCATGGCGCCAGGCAGTGAAAGCGATGGATCAGAGCGCCTCTCAGGATCTTTTCTCATATAGTCCATTTCGCCTTCAAGGCTTCGCTCCAGCCACTTCAAGAGACGATTACGGGCTTCAGGAATTACTTCCGCAGATGTAATTCCGCATAGATCGAAACCCGCTTTTTTCGCATAGGATTTGATTCTTTGTGAATCGAGTTCTTGTACCGTATTTGCCATACTAGTCATAGGTCTTCCAGAGATCCTTAATACTTGGTGTAGCATAGCATAACTGAGCGACTATGTGCAACGATAAGACGAGAAATTAGAGTCCGTCCTCGTTTTGTGGAGAGAACTCTGATCGAAGAAGAAACGGATAAGTGTAACGAAAGGAACCTCTAGAGAGGGGGGGGAGGGCAAACAGGAGCGGGACCGTCTTGGAAAATGTATATCACCAGATAAAGAATATCTGAAACGTTTACCGAACCGGAGCCGTCGAAATCGGCCTGCTCCAGACAATCCGGAGCGGGATAGTCGGCAAATACAAAATCAAGCAAATAGGAAGCGTCAAAAATCGTTACCTCACCATCGTTCGTGGTATCACCGGCCAGGACACAGCAGCCAGCAGTATCAGTTTCCTGGGCGACGGCCGAATCCGCGAAAAAGAGGACGGTGAAAACTACGCTAAAGCGCAATAGGGAGAATAGGGTTTTGTTCAAGTCTCGAAATCCTTAAGTTGAAATTCAAAAACGTGTGTTATGTGAATTAGCTGAACCAATATGAAGTAGTTGGCAGCTAATGGAATATACTAAATCCGAAAAATGAAGCAAGAAGAAAATTGAAGTGAGATATTTGCGCGCCATAATCGAAGGTGCAAGCAAATATCGCGCCTGAGATATGGAAAATATTATTTAATTGCGACTTACTGCAAGCAAATAGGTTCCGGACCATCAGAGAAAATGTACTTCACGATGTAGGAAGCGTCACCAATGTCGACCGAACCCGAGGCGTCAGTGTCAGCTTCCTCAAGGCAAGGGGGAGAGGCTCCATCTACAAATATAAAGCGCACCAAATAAATCGCATCGCCAATGTTGATCTCCGAATCGCCGCTTGCGTCGCCCGGAACGACACAACAGCGTAACACAATTGTGGAGGAGCCTCCCTCCGGCGAATACGCTCCGAATATGGAATTAAAAAAAATATTGTAAGTACTGTGAGACTGGACAGATACTGTGGTTGTGTCAATCGTAACACTCGGTAGAGAGGGAACGCTTGGCGCCGCGAAGAACAATCGCAGAACCGGGCCTGTTCCCGGCAGGAGAGTATCTGCTGGGGCGCCCGCCAGGGATACGGCGGCCTTTAGGCCGAATGGATCGACACTGAGAACGTCAACGACAAAGTCCGATGTCCGCAAAGTTTCGGTGGATGCCGAATCGAAGACGAGTCCTCCATTCCAGACAAACGGTATTTGCATATTAGTCACGGGCAGAAAGTTTCGTCCATAAATCGTGACCACAATAGGCTGGCCGGGACCAAACGAGCTATCCAGAGGGAGCAGACTGTCGGAATGAACGCCTATATAGTCGCTGACAATTTCGCTGAACTGGCTGTCGCTGGTTTGAATCGTAGCGGTCACTGTGTAGAGTCCGGGGGCGCCATAAATGTGAGTCGGGGCGGCTAGCATTGAGGAGTCGCCATCGCCAAATTCCCAGAACCAACTCAATGGAGTTTCCTCGGTAGTCGCCGAGAAAACCACTTGAAAAGGCGGGAGTCCAAAGAGTGTGTCAGCGGATATTCGCACATCACGAAAGTCATTGTTAAATAGAAAGAGAATGTCGTCAATCTCGTCAATGGCCGACATGTCCAAATCGCCGTCATTGTCGCGATCGTGCAAAATCGCGCAGGAACCTGACGAAATCGCCGGGTAAACACGCTCGTTTCCGAAAACTCCTGAGCCATCATTTTCATATACAATAAACTCGGCGCTTGAGAAGCAACTAACTACCATATCCAGATCACCATCCCCATCGATGTCGCCCAGATCAATAGCTATCGGGAAAGAACCCGCAGGATAGGTTGTGTGCGAAAGAAATCCTCCGGCTCCGTCGCCGAACGCCACTGTCACGTTATTGGCGCTTGAATTAGCGCTGACAACATCCGCGTCGCCATCACCATTGACATCGCCAACTGCCAGCATCCATGGAGATCCACCTGCGTTAATAGAATTTGAAAAGCTCAGACCTCCGTTTCCATCTCCAATCATTATGGCGAGTTCAGAACTAAAGCGTCCGCCAATAATAACGTCCTGGATACCGTCGTTGTTGACATCTGTGATGACATTTCCGGTTTCACCTGATACGCCAGCTTCCAATGTATCAAATGCGGTGAAAGCTCCAGTTCCGTCATTGCGAAAGAGGACGATGTTATTGCTGATTCTGTTGGTAGTGAGAATATCATCATCGCCGTCGCCGTCAAGATCAATTACTCCCACACTGCGAACACTGGCGCCCGCCGTATAGTTGGTCGGTGAGAGGAAGCCTCCCGAGCCATTTCCCATCATCACAGTCATTATATCACTACCCGCGCTACCCACGACGACATCTATTTCGCCGTCCAAATTAAAATCTCCGCCCGCTATCGGGCTAGGAGATACGGCGCCCGGCATGGTTTTAATAGTGAAGCCTGCGTATGTTCCGGTTCCAGTATTCAGGAATATCCGCACATCAGCCGAAATTTCATTCGGTATGGCTAAATCACTCCAGCCGTCATTGTTGAGGTCACCGGCATAAGCCCCATAGCTTTGTATGTGCGTTTCGCCGGGCAGGCGAATTGACCTCTGGCCGAAGTCAAACAGATCCAAAGAGCCCTTCAGAGTTCTTATCCAGTAATTCCAGATGTATGCGGTAGCGAGAGAGTCGCCGCTCTGGCTCTTGATAGAACGCGTCAGTTCAACTGTGACCCACTCGCCCGCAAATAGAGAATCATTCGGACTGAACTGAACCTCTGTTTCGCCATTAAGAAAGCTAAACAATCCAGTTGACGGCCCGGACCAGCGCCCAAACACTTTGAAGCTTGAAGACGTAATAGTGAGCGTGTCAATGGGTGTGTCGAAGATCACAGATATAACTGCGTCCGGCTCGGCGATGATTGTCTGCGCTGTAGGGGAGACGAGTGAGACATTGGGCGCAGCCGCAAAAAGAGAGGCGGATGACATGCAAAGGACAAAAGAGAACGCAGATATGCAAGTGACAAGCTTTTTGATAGACGTGATCCTAAAACAGAGTATCAGTAGCATTCTGACTCCGATCTGATATGGCGAGTGATATATGGTGAGTATACCAAAGCGGTCGGCAGGAGTAAAATACAGTGAAATAGGATATTGTAAAGGGAAATTTGAAAAGAAAGTCTTGTATAGACGAATGTTGGCCGAGCGGTCTCCGACTAGGTACCAGTGGTTCCACAAATCGGGAAATCTCCGTCCTGGAAGATGAATTTAATTATATATCTAGCGTCAGCGTGTTTACATCATTCATATCTATAGACATTCCGGGCTGACAGTCGCACAAGCCGGCGCCGGAGCGCCTTCCTCGAAGGCGAATTTCACGATGTAAACTGCGTCTGCAATTGTAACATCGCCGCCGCCGTCAGCGTCGGCCTGATCACAGCAAGGCGGCGTTGGAGCTCCTTCCTCGAAG
>JACZUZ010000108.1 GCA_022572905.1 Candidatus Zixiibacteriota bacterium
CTCATCGTCCTTGTCTCCGAAAATATTGTTTAACTTAAATATGAATTATATGTGAGAGTTAAATTCTTACATCTCTTGTAATTTTAAAATGAAGAAAGCGCCACAGGATTTTGCGAATCTGAAATACATAGTACAGAACACACCTCAAGGTCTATTGGAAAAAGTTCGCTTTCTGAGAACGGGCGATTCATCTTAGTAATTCGGCGTGAGCCGGATGAGTATGCGCTACACATATTGAGGCCGCTGTAAGGTATGAAAGAAAACGGTATCTCTCATAAAGCGGATACGCTTGTCATTTGGAAAGTACTCCCTAAGCAGGGCGTATGTCAACTGTTTTCTGCTCTTTTGAGAGTCGTCATAACGCAATAATTGGATATTTGATCGACAACTCTTGTGACCCCGGTGTCAGGTAAGTGATGCCAGGAGTTGTTCTATGTCCGAAATCATGAATGGTTTGCTCAGGAAACCGTCGGCCTTATCTCGCACTCCTTCAGCTTCCAGCTCTTCAATGTTGTAGCCTGAGATCAATGCTATGGGGAGTTCGGGATGGTTGGCTTTGATACGATCAATCAGCTCCAGACCACTGATTTTGGGCATACGCAGGTCCGTAATTACCAGCGCAAATTCTTCTTTTTCAACAGCTTCCAACGCCTCTTCGCCATCGGATGCTACAACGGAGCGGAAATCAAAAACTTCGAGCATCTCCACCAGCAGGGCGGACATGTTTGGATTGTCGTCTACAATGAGAATCGGTTTGGACATAATTACGCCATGAGCTGTTTGACCGTCAGTTGAAGATGCTTTGCGCAGAAATTGCCAATCCGCGTGGTTAATTCCCAAAGCTACTTATTGAGAGACAGTCGGTAAGCTCTCTTAGTAATTATTTCGGCCAGTCGGGTTCATTTCTTGATCACTTGCCCTGGGAGAGGGGGATTTTTTGAGATTTTTCGCGGGATTTTTCGAGCAAAACCGCTTTTAGCTCATCCACGCCCTGGCCGGACTTGGCCGAAAGCAGGACAGTTTTACTCGAATCGGACTTTTCCGGGTTGGGCAGGAAGTCAGGATTTAGATCAATTTTGTTGAACGCTCGGATAACCGGAGCGTTAGCTCCAATTTCTGATAGAATCTTTTCGGTTTGAAACACCTTATCTGGGTAGTTTTCATCCGAGCAATCAATGACATGGATCAGCAGGTCAGCTTGTGAAACTTCCTCCAGAGTCGATTTGAATGACTCCACCAATTCGTGGGGTAGCTTACGGATGAATCCCACTGTGTCCGTGAATATTACGCGACAGGGAAATGGCGAGGCCATCATTCTACTGGTAGGATCCAGGGTCATAAATAATCGCTTATCAACTTGAACGCTGGATTTGGTAATGCGGTTGAACAGCGTTGACTTACCAGCGTTGGTGTAACCCACAAAAGCAACTTTTAATGCGTTTTCTCTGCCTTTTCGTCTGAGAGTCCTCTGTTCGCCGATTTTTTTCAGACGCTCCTTCAGTTTTGAAATTTTATCTCGAACGCGCCTCCGATCTACCTCCAGCTGAGTCTCGCCGGGTCCGCGCGCGCCTATGGCTCCGCCGTACTGTCTGGAAAGATGTCCCCAGGCTCTGGTCAGACGGGGAAGCAAATATTCCAGTTGAGCGAGTTCAACCTGGGCCATCGCTTCGGCGGTGCGCGCCCGACGAGCGAAGATATCCAGTATCAAGCGGGAGCGATCCACAACATTTACGTTGAGTTTTTCTTCAAGATTTCGTTGTTGGGCGGGAGTAAGGGGATCATCAAGCACAACCAGATCAATTTCGTCCGCCTCCACTCTTTCAACCAGAGTTGAGAGAAGACCTTTGCCCATATATGTGGCCGGATCGAATTTTTTTCTGACCTGGAGCAAGGTATCGACCACTTCCGCGTCCGCGGATCGAGTAAGTTCCGCGAGTTCATCCAAAAGCTCCCGCGCCTGCGCTTTTTTGGTACTGGTCAGACATACTCCCACCAGAAACGCTCGCGGGGACTTTTGGTTGGTTTCGTATGATTTTTTTCTGGCCATGAGTCTTGGAAGCGCTAAAGCAATCTATTCGCAATATAGTCTCCCAGACTCTTTCCAGAAAGGAGTCTTTTCGATTTAATAACTTCAGAGCTGACCTGAAGCTCGGACAAAACAAATTGACAGCCCCACTACAACTGAATAGTTTCATTTGCGTACAGGAAGAGCTTACTCTCAACTCTGATATACAAGCGCCCGAAGAGCTAATCTTACTATTAATCTAAAAGAGAAAATGAAACGAGAGCAATACAGCGCCGCGATTTTTCTTGGTCTGGCGGCGGTTATTCTCTATCTGTTTTACAATCTGGTCTCGCCATTTTTTGCGCCGGTCGCCTATGCCGCTATTCTGGTCGTGGTGAGCTATCCTGTTTATGTTAGAGTTCTGGCCAGGATAAAGTCACCCGTGGCGGCGTCGGTCATAATGTGCGCTGTTGTCACGATCGCCATTGTCGCTCCATTGATATATTTGCTGGCGGCGTTGACTGGAGAGGCGGAGTCGGCTTTGGATTACCTCACTGAGATGTATCGTTCCGGAGAGATTAGTCAGCTTCTGGCTAAATTTAGTTTTCCGGGCATAGAAGCGCTTAAAGAAAAAATCGCCCAATACGCTGATCCCAAATCGCTGGAGCTTGAATCTATCGTGGTAAATGTCCTGTCGACTGTTTCCAAGACTATTGGCTCGCAGTTGACTACGCTTATAGCCAACACCGGAAAGAGCCTCTTTTACTTTGGGCTGATGCTTTTCTCCATGTTTTTTTTCTTTCGCGATGGGGCGGGAATAATCTCTCAATTAGGTCGGCTGATCCCTCTACCTGCGAATCAAATTGACGTCCGCATTGCTGAAGTGCGCAATGTTATCGAAGCGACCATTTTTGGTGGGATTGTTGTCGCCTTGCTGCAGGGAGTTGCCGGGGGTGTTTTGTTCGCTGGGGTAGGACTTAACTCCCCGGTTTTCTGGGGCGCCATGATGGCTTTTCTTTCGTTTTTGCCAATTGTGGGGGCGTTCATAATTTTTGTTCCCGCCGGTGTGATTCTGATAATTGGCGGTTCGCTTGTCAAAGGAATTATCGTACTCGCCGTGGGAGCAATAGTAATTTCCCAGATAGATAATTTTGTTCGACCCTGGCTGATCGCAGGGAGAACCTCGATCCATACGCTGTTACTTTTCTTCTCCATTCTGGGCGGTATTGCCATGTTTGGGCTCCTGGGAATTGTCCTTGGTCCGGTGATCGCGGCCATAACAGTAGCTATGGCGCGGATGGTCAGCGCTAATTTACACCCTGAGCTTGCGACCTCCGGTTCGACCGATTCGATCAGCGCAACCGAAGCTCCCGGCAACGCTGATAATACTGACAGCGCATCCGAAGATGAGAATGAGTCTAATGGTCAGTAGTTCTACAAAAACGATAGCTTGAGCTTAGGCCAAATCTGTCCAGTTTTTAGAAACTACCGCGATCGCATTGTGGTTGTGAATTGATTCGAAACTCTGAGCCTTGATTTTGTAAGCGGTTATGCGGCTTTCATGGTCGAACTTTATGGCCACATCCCTGACAACGTCTTCCACAAAACGGGGATTGTCGTAAGCCATCTCGGTTACTTTTTTTTCGTCCTCGCGTTTCAGGAGAGGATACACCGGCGAGCTGCCACATGACTCAATAATTTCAATTACCTCTTCAAGCCAGACAAAGTCCGAGAATCTTATCAATGCTGTTATGTTTGCGCGCTGATTGTGTGCGCCGCGTTCGGATATTTCTTTGGAGCATGGGCAGAGAGTTGTAACGGGAGCGGTTGCTATCAAAATAAAATCCAAATCTTTCCCAAGAGCCGCTTTGAAACCGCAATTGTATTCCATCAGCGCTCCCGCTCCTGTTACCGGGGCTTTACGTTCAATGAAATATGGAAAACTCAGTTCAATCTGGGATTTTTCACTTTGAAGCCGATTTCTTATGTCCTCAAGTATTTCTGAAATTTCCCCGACACCTATTTTTTGGTGATGCCTGAGAAGCGCTTCTACAAATCTGCTCAGATGAGCTCCCCGATAATCGTGTGGAAGATTGACAGAGAGACTTATCTTAGCAATTGTTTTCTGTTGGTTACTGGCGCGATCAAGAACTGTGATCGGATACGACAAATCGCTTATACCCACTTTCTCCAATGGTATATTGCGATTATCGCTTTGCGCCTGCACATCCGCCAGCGCCTGGGATTTTGTTTCGGCCGAGCTCATTTCTTTTTCTTGCCTCCGGCGACATATTCGGCGCTGACAATAATTGATATTCCCCCGCGCGGGTTGAATTCACCAACAATAGACATCCGCCGTGGTTTGCAAGCGGCAACGCAATCATCAAGAATATTGTTTATAACTTCTTCATGGAAAGCGCCGTGGTTGCGATAGCTGAACAAATACAGTTTCAACGATTTACTTTCTATGCAAAGCTTATCGGGGATGTACGAAATGGTGATAATTCCGAAATCCGGCTGGGATGTAATTGGACAGATAGCGGTAAATTCGGGGCAATCAAAAACAATTTCATAGTCGCGTCCGGGATGCGTGTTCTCGAAAGTTTCCAGCGCCACGCTTTGAGGTGACTTCGGAATTTTTGTAGCGCCTGAACCAAGAAGTGAGAGTTTTTTTGATGTCTTTTTTTTCATTTTCTACTAATTATTATTTTATTGCGACCCGACAGTCGCCTTAATTTTAACGTAACGTGTGGGATCGGCCACTCCGGCTTCCTTGAATCCCTCCCGGCGCAGATGACAGCTATCGCATTCACCGCAAGCGGCGCCGCCGGAATCTGGATCATAACAACTGATCGTTTTCGAATAATCTACTTTCAGATTCATGCCAGCGCGTATTACTTCCGCTTTGGTCATATTAATCAGCGGAGCTTCAATTATTACTGGCTTTCCGTCCACGGCCCGCTTGGTTGCTAGGTTGGCCATTTCTTGAAACTTCTCAATGTATTCAGGGCGACAATCGGGATAACCGGAATAGTCCAGAGCGTTCACACCAATGTAAATAAAATCGGCACTCTCAACTTCGGCCAGAGCCAGCGCATAAGAAAGGAATATTGTGTTACGCGCGGGCACATAGGTGACCGGGATCTGATCAGCCCTGAACTTTCCTTTGGGTATCGCTATATTCGTTGTTAAAGCAGAGTGGCCGAATTGGGCCAGGTCGAGTTTCAATATTCTGTGATTGATATTGTACTTTGACGCGATTTCCCGGGCGGATGAAATTTCACATTTGTGGCGCTGGCCATAATCAAATGTCAGGGCTACAATGTCGAACCCTTTGGAAATCGCCAGGGCCAGCGCGGTCGCGCTGTCCAGTCCTCCGGAAAGCAGAACTATGGCCTTTTGTTTAGTGTTATCCATAAAGTTTAAGAATTAATGTCAGAAACAGTGTGCGTTAGACTCCGCGCGTCTGTGGATCCCAAATATATTTGTGAATTTGCAGATTCAGTCTTAGCGGGAGTTTACTTTCTAATATCCACTCGGCCAGAACTTGATTATCCAACTCACCGAATACGGGCGAAACACTCACAGCGCATTTCTCTATTAATTCGCGCTTCGAAATTTGTTCCAGCGCCCAGTCAAAATCCTCGCGTGTTCTAACTACAAATTTCACCTCATCTCGTTTAGTCAGATAATCAACGTTCTTCCAGAGATTTTTTTCAGACATGCCGCATGACGGAGTTTTGAAATCAACTATGCGAATACATTCGTCCGGCAATGTGTTAATCGCTATCGAGCCGGATGTCTCAATCAGCGTCTTGTAGCCGCTTTCGATCAGCCGTTGCGCGAGCGCTGGAGTTTCACTCTGCAATAACGGCTCACCGCCGGTTATCTCGGCCAGCTTGACGTCATATGAGTCTATCTTTTCCATAATCTCTGCGATTGACATGTCCTCACCCTCCTGATAAGCGTAAACCGTGTCGCAATAGTCGCATCTCAGATTACACCAGGACAGGCGAATAAACGCGCAGGGCCAACCGGAGTATGTCGATTCGCCCTGGATGGAATGGAAAATTTCATTTACTTTTAACATTGCGAACTCTGAATTTTATCTTTTTTGCCAAATTCGTCTTTTCTTAATTTGGCTGGCTCGTAATCTGGAGAAACTTTCGCTTTGATTTAGTTTCACGAATAGCTGGCGCCGCACTCGGGAGTTTCAAAAATCAATACTTTTGATATACGAATTCTATCGTCATTGATTTCTTTAGAAAACTGATCAAAGAGATATTTGGCTATATTCTCAGAAGTGGGATTATGTTCTTTGAAATATTCCATCTCATTCAAATCTTTATGATCAAGTATATCTAACTCATTTTTGATTACTTTTTTCATGACAACAAAATCTACTCCCATGCCAACCTTATCAAGTTCCTCGCACTCTAAGAAGACTTCAACAAGCCAGTTATGTCCATGCTGATTGGCGCACTTGCCGTCATAGTCGCGTAAATGATGAGCGGCGGAGAAATGCGTTTTTATAAATAGTTCATACATAATGTTATTGGCCGCATGACGACCTATGTTTTCAGGAAAAGCGCCCGATGTCCATGGAGCGCTCTATCTATATTAAATATAAGCTATCAGAAGGACTGGGCAAGTATCCGACAGGTTACATCTATGGGCGATTACTTGAGTGGAAACAAAAGACACGCGTCATGACAGCGCCGTTATGGTAAAATAGACCGAAATAGTTAGTCGGAGTTCTTGGCGGGTATCTCGTTCAGAGAAGAATTAAGTCCATAATCGGGCGCAGGGCTCTTTTTCTTGCGCTCCACGGCCGCCGCTATGAAGTCTCGAAAGAGAGGT
>JACZUZ010000109.1 GCA_022572905.1 Candidatus Zixiibacteriota bacterium
CAGCAACATTGAACGCAGTGACCCGCTCGCTCTCGATCCCGGGCTGTCTAGCCGGATCAAAGGCCGGGAATCTTTCCAGTTGGTCGTTCATTTGAGTGTCTATCTTACTCCTTAGAGACTTTCTCCATCAAGATACTGCGAATATGGCGCCATACTGAGGTCCCCGGGAGCCTCAGTCGCGGTGGAAACGCCATTCAATTACGGCGCTATCCGCACGGTGAATATACAAAATCCAGCTTGAGAAGACCTACCTGGAATTTCTGAGGTCTCTCGCTTAAGAAAAGCTCCTTCACATTAAGTGATATTGCCGCGAGAATTTCATATGAAATTAACAATTCCCAGAGCTAGGGACGCCTCAAGTTGTTGGGCGCAAGCGAAGTGATCTATGTGATATCAGTTTGACTGTTCAGAAGATTTATCAGTGAAAGTGATGTAATCGACAGACTCGCTAACTCCCCCTAAAATTCATTTGCAAACAGGCGAGACCGGCGCCACCGGTGCGACTGGCGCAATCGCCGCAACAAATGAAACTCTAGTTTAGAGGAGGGAATTCGCTTTGGCAAGAAACAGAGTAAGTTTTGAGGACTGGATAAGCGCTCTTTGTGTGTCACCAGAGAGAGAAAGATCGCGGGACCGAGATTGGGTCCCGGATTCGAAAACAGATAAGAGAGAACGAGAGGCGACAGAAGAAAGAGCGGATAAAATCTCTCGCGAAGTTCGTCGCGCGATGGAATTGCTGGATAGCGGCGAAAGAGAATCTATCGAACTCTATTACTTCATGGGCGAGTCACTGGAAAATATCCCGGTCCGATTGAGTGTATCCAAAAGACAGGTGGAAAAAAATTTGCGGGTTGGAACATTGAAAATGAAGCGAATTCTCTATCAGTTTGTTCGCGAAAGTTTTCAACTAAAGAACGCTCCCTCCCAGCCGAATTGTTTGATTTGCGCAAGCTCGGACAGAAACATGGCCGAGAAAATTATAAAATCCAAAAAACCGGAAGAGCCGTGGAGGAGAATTATACGCGAGCTTCGCGAAAAGTTGGGGATCGAAATACGCACCCCGCAGACTCTGATAGGGCATGTAAGATATCATCTTTTGGCTGGAATCAAGAGACAAGCGTAGCGCGTTACAATTTTGCGACCAAGAGATTTAATAAGCGAAGAAATAAGTTTAGTAATAATCAAAGGAGTTGAAATGGATTCAAGAGAATCAAAACCGGAAAATGTAGAAATCCAAAAACTAAAGGGCGAGCACTGCATAAATGTTTTTGTCTCATACGAATTGAAATCCCGCTTGCGTGAACTTGCCGAAAAGTATGACCGCACTATAGCCGATATGGTACGGGCGCTCTTGAGGATAGGCATTCCTGTCATGGAGGGGATTTCCGAGTCAGAGCGGATGATGATGCGCGAATATGTTGAGTTATTCCGTAAGGCGCGCAAGATCAAAGCCCTCAAAGAGATATAGGAATTGAGAAGGCGAGTTTTGGGGTTAGACCGCCTTGAAATGCCCCGGCAGTATTCGTATACTCCCGTTCGGCGATTGGTTGAGGGAAAATGCAAAATTGGCGAATTCCCCATCATCGCCCGAATCGGAGAAAATATTTATAATACAGGGTAATTTCGGGCATGTATCAAAAACAACGAACAATTAAGTCCCCAGCCAAAGTAGAGGGGATTGGGCTTCATACTGGCAAGAACTGTAAGCTCACATTCAAGCCAGCTGAAATCAATTCAGGTGTATATTTTATCCGCAAGGATTTGAAGGACAGTCCTCGAATCAAGGCCGACATAGACAATGTTGTCGATATGTCCCGTGGCACAACCCTTGGCAATGGTGACTTGCGCGTGCATACGGTAGAGCATGTTCTCGCAGCGCTGGCGGGTCTTCAAATTGATAATGTCGATGTAGAGTTGAGCGACAACGAGCCGCCGGTAGGCGATGGCTCCGCTATGCTTTTTGTCGATGCGCTATTGAAAAGCGGAATAGTAGAACAGTCAGCGGACAAAGAATATGTTGTAATTGAGGAGCCGCTGTCCTACAGCGAACCGGACAGATCTGTTGACTTGGTGGTAACACCGTCAGATGACCTGCGTATTACATTCATGGTTGACTATCGCAATCCGGCTCTAGGCACACAATACACCAGCCTGGTCAATCTTGAAGAGGAGTTTGTCACCGAATTCGCCCCAGCAAGAACCTTTTGTTTCTTATCCGAAGTTGAATATCTCAAGAAGGAAGGTTTGATCAAGGGTGGGTCGCTGAGCAATGCGATCGTGATCTATGATTCTGATAAGGGTCAGATAGAAGTTGATCGAATACGCAAAGCGCTTGATCTGGATGAGAATGCCTTTGTCGGCAAAACAGGTATTATCAACGACATACCGTTGCGGTTTCCCAACGAACCTGTTCGTCATAAAGCGCTTGACCTCCTCGGTGATTTGTATTTGATCGGCGCTCCAATAAAAGGACATATTTTAGCTGCCCGGAGCGGACATAAGGCCAACGTGGCGCTTGCCAGAAAAATTCGCGAGCTGCAAACCAAACAAAAAATCCGCAGTAAGTATAAGAGTTCTACCAAAGAGGCGTTTCTGGATATCAATGGCATTTTGAGTATAATGCCACATCGCTATCCTTTTCTTCTTATCGACAGGATACTTGAACTTGAGCCTGGCAAGCATGTAACTGCGCTCAAGAATGTCACGATCAACGAGCCCTTTTTTCAGGGACATTTTCCGGGCCACCCGATTATGCCGGGTGTGATGATTCTCGAATCCATGGCTCAGGCCGGAGGGGCGCTTTTGCTTGAGGCGATAGATGATCCGCAGAGTAAAATTGTTTATTTTATGTCAATTGATAAGGTCAAGTTCCGCAAACCGGTATTGCCGGGCGATCAATTGCGTATAACTCTCGAAATGAAAGCGTTTCGACGTTCAACCTGCAAGATGAGCGGAAAGGCCTATGTCGGCGATCGGGTTGTGGCTTCAGCTGACTTTATGGCTATGGTGGTTGACAGATGAGCGAAATAGCCCAGACTTCGATACACAAGACGGCTATCGTGTCGCGTGGGGCAGAGCTGGCCCCTGATGTTATAGTCGGACCCGGCGCTATAATTGAAGGCGGCGCGACGATTGAATCCGGTTGTAGGATCGGAAGTTACTCATTGATAGCAAGCGGAACGCATCTCAAGAAAGGCGTGGAGGTGAGTCACTGCGCAGTCGTGGGAAGCAAGCCGCAGGATTTGAAATTTGGAGGCGAGGAAAGTAAACTCGTAGTCGGCGAAAACACAATTATCCGAGAGTTCGCCACTCTCAATCGCGGAACGGTCGAGCGCGGAGAAACAACGATTGGCGATAATTGTCTGTTGATGACTTACTCGCATGTCGCTCACGACTGTGTATTGGGATCGAACGTGATATTAGCGAACAGCGTCAACCTGGCCGGGCATATCGAAATCGATGACTTCGCGATTATCGGGGGCGTGGTGCCAATTCACCAGTTTGTGCGAATTGGCAAACATGCGATGGTCGGCGGCGGGTTTCGAGTTCCCAAGGATGTTTGCCCGTATGCGCTTGTCGGAGGGTATCCTCTCAAAGTAGCCGGTTTGAATTTGATCGGTTTACGCCGCCGAAAATTCAGTCGCGAGTTGATTCGAACACTTCAAGAGGCATTCAAGATTCTTTTCTTCTCGGATATAAATACAACACAGGCGCTGGAAAAAATTGAGAGCGAAATAGAGCCTGTCAAAGAGTTGACCGAGCTGGTGGAATTTGTAAGAAAATCCGAACGAGGAGTGACAAAATAAATTCTCGTCAAAATCAGGATAACATCTTTCGATCAACTTCTGTCAAAACGAATTTCGAAACAATTCCATGAACGCGATCAAAACTGCGGTAATCGGAGTAGGGCGCCTGGGGCGCAATCATGCCCGCTGGTTAAAAAATATCGCCGGAAGTGAACTTGTGGGCGTCTATGATTGCGATCAGAAACGCTCGGCGGAGGTTGCTAAGGAATTCGATTCGCGCTCATTTTCCAGCCTTGATGAGACTCTGGAAGAAGCGGAAGCGATATCAATAGCCGCCAGCACATCCGCGCATTTTTCTCTGGCCACGAGAGCGCTTGAGAGCGGGAAACATCTTCTCGTAGAAAAACCATTCACAGAAACAGCCGCTGAAGCCCAAACGCTGATTGAATTGGCGAATAAAAAGAATCTTACGCTTACTGTCGGGCATATTGAGAGATTTAATCCGGCTTTTAGAAGTCTGGAAAGTAAAAATATAGCTCCTCGTTTCATCGAAGCGCATAGAATGATTTCTTTTGATCCGCGTGGCGCTGATGTGGCGGTGATTCTGGATTTGATTGTGCATGATATTGATCTTGCGTTAACACTTATATCGTCTCCCGTTAAATCAATTGAAGCCTCGGCAGTTAAGGTCGTTTCCGACTACGCAGATATTGCCAATGCGCGTATCACTTTTAAGTGCGGCGCCGTTGCAAACCTTACAGCCAGCAGAATATCGCTTACACCTATGCGAAAATTGCGAATTTTTCAACCTTCGGGATATTTTTCACTTGATTTTCAAACCAGACGCCTTGAAACATACACACTCATCAAGAACGGATCTTCGCCAGACACAAAGACGAACCAATTCCAAAGGAAAATTCCACTTGGAAAATCCGGAGCGAGCGTTCTTTTCGAATCTATTGTTGACACCAAATCAGACATGCTCGAGGACGAACTGGTGGCGTTTCTTGCGGCTGTCCGCGGTGACGCCGAAGTTGTGGTCACAGCGCGCGACGCTAAACTTGCTTTGGAAATCGCGATTGAAGTCGAACGTATAGCAGGCGCCGCGGAGAATTGAGTTTGGGAAAGGAGAAGTCCTCTAATTCTATCTTTGTTAGCGCCGGTGATCCTTCAGGCGATATTGCCGGGGGTCATTTTCTAAAAGCCCTCAAAGAAATACATCCGAACGTTGATATATTTGGCCTGGGGGGAGAGCGAATGCGCTCTCTGGGCCAGGAGCAATTTGTGCGGGGGTCAGAGCTTGCGGCGCTCGGATTCTGGGAAGTGGCTCGAAGGTTTAATTTTTTTAGGAAGCTCCTAAAAACCGCTGTGCTGGCGATTAAAGAGCGAAGGCCGAAAGTTGTAACGCTAATCGACTATCCCGGTTTTAATCTTCGGCTGGCGGAAAAGATAAAGAAGCTCGGAATACCGATAGTCTATTATATTTCGCCACAGGTCTGGGCCTGGGGCAAGGGACGAATCCCCAGGATGCGCGCGCTGATTGATCGACTATTGGTTTTGTTTGAGTTTGAAGTTGAGTTTTTTGAGTCTCATGAAATCAAGGCGGAGTATGTGGGGCATTATCTTCTGGATGACATTCCAGCGGAATATATTGGCGCAAAGTACAACGCTGATTCAAATTTGATCGCAGTATTGCCGGGATCGCGTCAACAGGAAGTCGACCGGATGCTCCCCGTAGCGCTGGATGCGGCCAGATTGTTATCTAACGATAATTTAAGATTTGAAATAGGCGGATTGAGCCAGTTGAACTATGATCATATCCTCTCGAAATATCCCGAATTCAAAAACGCTCTGCGTATCGACTCAACCAGAGAGCTAATTCGAGATAGTGTACTGGTTGTCAGTTCTGCCGGCACGGCTACTCTTGAAGTTCTCCTGATAGGCAGGCCGTTGATAGCGATTTACAAAACCTCATCAATCACTTATCAAATCGCGCGAAGAATTGTAAACTTAAAACATTATGCCCTCGCCAACATAGTTTCCGAAAATCCTGTTGCGACGGAATTGCTTCAGAGTGACGTTACCGGAGAAAAGATCGCCGCCGAAATTACGCGAATTAAAGGCTCAGTATCTGAGAGAGAAAAAATAATGGACGAATTCAGAAGATCTCGGGAAAAATTTACAGAAAGAGGCGCATCCCGACGAGTGGCGGAAGTTGTCGCGGAATATATAAATCCGTAAATTGAAATGTCATGACTCTGACAGGAAAAATACAGAGACGGGTATATCTAATTCTATCGCGGGCGGTGTATTTTCTGGCTTATCCCGTTCTGTTAGCGTTCGCGCTGAGTGGATCTGAGAAGTGGCGCAATCGACTGGGCTGGGGCTTTGATCTTTCGTCGTTATTCGAAGGCTATAATAAGGAATCGAAACGAGCAATACTCGTCTGGGCGCATGCGGCATCGGTTGGCGAAGTAAGAGCGCTTTCTATTCTTATACACAAATATCTTGGAGATTCCGCAGATACAAGAGCGCTTATTACAGTAATGACCGATACCGGGCATGCGACCGCTCGCACTGAATTTCATGATTACATAGAGAGAGAAATGGTAGTCGTTCGGTATTTGCCACTCGACTGTTGCGGAAGACTGGAAGGAATAATCAAGTCAGCGTCACCGAACCTCTTTGTTTTTATCGAGACTGAAATCTGGCCGCGCTGGATAGAAGCGCTCGACAAAACTGGTGTCGCAATCGCGCTGGTCAACGCTCGCATCTCGCTAAAATCATTCCCGCGTTATTTTTACTTTAGAAGCTGGATTGGAAGTCTCTTGCGTCGCTATGCGATTATCCTGGCTCAAAATGAGGGCGACAAAGAGCGCTTTCTGGCGCTTGGAGTTCAAGCGGAAAAAATTCATGTGACCGGGAATCTCAAATTCTCGGCGCATGTGAAAACATCTAACGCCAAAGAACGAGAGAAGATTCTCGACAGTTTGGGTCTAAAAGCCACAGATAGAATCCTGGTAGCGGGTTCGGTTCGTCCCGCTGAAGAAAGCGGTTTGATAAAGTCGTATGTCACACTGAAAAAAGAATTTCCGATCCT
>JACZUZ010000110.1 GCA_022572905.1 Candidatus Zixiibacteriota bacterium
CTATCTGTAGCCGCGTATCGGTGGTTTAGGTATGGTCGCACAGTAGTTACGGTAAAGTCGGGTGGCGGCGGAAAGATTATAGAGAAAAGATACTAGAAATATGGTTTCGATAAATTACGCAAGCAAAGAAGTCAGCTGTAAGATCGTTTACTATGGACCCGGTTTGTCGGGTAAAACGACCAATCTTCAGTATGTTCATCAAAAAGTGCCGAATAATACGCGCGGGAAATTGATCTCGCTGGCTACTGAATCGGACAGGACTTTGTATTTTGATTTTCTTCCGATCAACATTGGATCGATAAACGGTTTTGCGGCCAAGTTTCAATTGTATACGGTTCCCGGTCAGGTTTATTACAACGCAACGAGGAGGCTCGTTTTAAGAGGCGTCGACGGAGTAGTGTTCGTTGCGGATTCTCAGTCCGACAAGATGGACGACAATCTTGAGTCTCTTTCCAACTTGAAAGAGAATCTTGAAGAGTATGGTTATGATATCCACGATCTGCCAATAGTGATACAGTACAATAAGACTGATCTGCCCGGAGCGCTGAGTTTAGAGAAAATGGACGCCCAATTAAATGAGTACAAGTGGCCAAGTTTTGTGTCATCCGCCGTTACCGGAGTCGGTGTATTCGACACTCTAAAATCGGTAATGAAACTTGTTCTTGAGCGGGCCAGAACCGGTGGTTCGAGAGCAAAGCTCAAACCATCGAATGTGGAAGCGAATAAGTCGGAAAGAGCGCCAGAAAAGACTGCAAACGCCTTTGGAACAAGCGAAGTTGGGCAATCGCCCGCGCAATCGACCGCCGCCCCGGTTCAGGAAACCAGGAAAACGCCCGTAATAGCTGGAAGTCTACAGGGACTCCCTCTCATGCCCAAGCCAAAACCAAGAGGTAGCGCTATATTTGGCATGGGGGAAATAAAGAGGCCTGCCAGTGGCTCACATCGCCCTCTGGGTAAAGGGCTCGGCTCAGGCGGCATACTCCGTAACGAAGGTGGTTCGTCGTTGCCCAGCGATAAGTCTGAATCGTCACAACTATTCGGTGTGTCGCAAAAATCGGCTCCGCCAAGTTTCGTTTCCCAGTCTGGAGCAATGTCCACAGAATTAGACAATACGCAAGATATAGCGCCGCAAATTCAAGGACCCGCTACTTCAGAGGAGCCGAGTAATGCGCTTGATAATACCGAAGGTATCCCAGTGCAGACTCCGGCGACTTCTCCTCGCTCGATCGTTTATGATCCGCTCGAGGGGACTCCTATAAGAAGGAAGAAACGTGGATTCTTCAGAAGATTGTTTGGTGGAAAATAGGACCGGAGGGAATATGTCTGAACGGGATCTCATAATTTACGAAGAAGATGTTATCAAGATTGAGGCGTTACTCAATCGCGCCATAAAGGGAGCTGAGGCAAAATGCGCCCTTCTGGTCGATAAGGACGGCCATCTCATCGCCAGACAGGGCTTCACTCACTCGCTGGACACGACGGCTTTGGCGGCGCTCCTGGCGGGATCGTTCGCTTCTACCAGAGAAATAGCTCGGTTGGTGGGTGAGGAGGAATTTTCAGTTCTCTTTCACCAGGGAAAGAAGGACCACATACATATGTCCCTGATAGGCGAACGGGCAATAATGGTGATAATCTTTGATGACCGAACTACGATTGGCATGGTTCGGCTGTATTCTAAAGAAGTGGCGACAGGAATGAGCAAAATACTTTCAGAAGTCAAAGATTCAAGTGACGCCGTGTCTGGAGGCATCGATTCGGATTTTACCGCCTCGGCCGGAGAAAAGTTAGACGACATTTTTAGTGAATAGTGTCGCAAGAATAAATGCGATGCGGAATTCATAGTTTCGGTAGGGGAGAGTGTTTGAATTTTGACGGTCTCCCCATATCTATAACAAGCAACGATTAAAGTGGCTAACTTGGTCGATTTCACATTGAACACCAAAGAGATTTTGAGAGCGCCTAATGAAAGCTGATCTGGGAACTATGCTGGTTGAAGCCGGCAGGATTACACAGGAACAGTATAAGCAGGCCCTGACATTTCAGGATGGCGGCAAGGGCAAATTTGAGCAGGGGCTCGTCGATTGCGGCGCCGTTGGATCTGTTGATGAAGTCTATCAGTTTATCGGTAAGCAGCTCAATATGGGAGCTGTCAGACTTTCAGATATTGAATTGAATCCTGAAGTTGTTCGTCTGATCCCACTGGACATCGCTCGCAAGTTCAATGTAGTCGCAATTTCCAAAATCTCACGTACGCTTGTTGTCGCGATTTCTGATCCGGGGAACGTCTATGTGCTTGATGCGATCAAGTTTATTACCGGTTGCAAAGTGCAGCCTGTAATCTCGCCGGAGGAGGAAATCAGCAAGGCTATCGACTCAAATTACATGGACGCGTCGACGTTCTCCGAAGCGCTCAGGAGCATGGAGGACGATCCGGACCTCGAAGTTGTCTCTGCGGAGGATGCGCCGTCCGAATCTGATTTGCTCTCGGCGATTCAGGATAAACCGCTTGTAAAATTGGTAGATTCAATTATTACCAACGCGGTTAGGCACGGAGCGTCTGATATTCACATTGAGATGTACGAGAAAAGATTGCGGGTTAGATATCGCGTTGACGGCGAGCTTCGCGAAATGGATCCGCTTCCGTTCAAATACAGATCGGCGATTGTTTCGCGTGTAAAGATTATGGCTGAGCTGGATATTTCCGAACGACGACTCCCTCAGGATGGTCGCATCAAGATCAAAATCAGTGATCGCACCATTGATTTGCGAGTCTCGGTGTTGCCGACAATCTTTGGAGAGAAAGTCGTGATGCGAATTCTTGACCCGACCACTTTGCGCACAGACATGACGCAACTTGGGTTTAACGAATTCGCATTGAGGCGATTCGAAGAGGCGATACATTTGCCTTATGGAATTATTCTTGTTACTGGTCCTACCGGCTCAGGTAAGACGACAACACTCTATTCGGCCCTCAAACAACTTAATCGGCCTCAGGTAAACATTATGTCCGCTGAGGATCCGGTTGAGTTCAACTTCGACGGGATAAACCAGGTACTAGTGCGCTCTGACATTGGACTAACCTTCGCTCATTCGCTTCGTTCATTCTTGCGGCAGGACCCGGACATTATCATGGTTGGCGAGATTAGAGACAGCGAAACGGCGGAAATTGCAATTCGAGCCGCATTGACCGGTCACCTTGTTTTTTCGACTCTTCATACTAACGACGCTCCTTCCGCTGTTAACCGTTTGGTGGATATGGATATTCCTTCATTTCTGGTAGCTTCGTCCACAAGACTGATTATGGCCCAGAGAATGACCCGCAAGATTTGTGAATTTTGTAAAGAAGAAATTAGTATCTCACAGGAACAGTTGGACGCGCTCAAAGTGCCTGATGACTGGAAGAAAGACCTCAAAGCGTTTCAAGGTAAGGGATGTAATTCATGTGGCGGCACCGGTAAATCAGGGCGAAGCGGTATCTTTGAAGTAATGCCGATAACCAGCGCGATAGAATCTTTAATCCTCGACAAGGCCAATGAAAATGAAATCCGCGAGGTTGCTGTCAAAGAAGGGATGGATACCCTGCAGATGGGCGCAGTTGAGAAAATGAAGAACGGCATAATTTCAATTGACGAAGTGTTCGCTGTCACTATCTAGTTCTCTCCCGCTCGTTCTCTCCGGGAATCTTTCTCCATAATTCTCGAATACAAAATATTTGCCTTGACAAGGCTCAAGGCCCACTTACTCCCTTCTGCGAACCGTAGACATTCTATATTCGGCTCTCCGAAAACTGTTCAATAATTGAGCATCGTCTTTATTTTTGAGGCAAGCAGTTTTACGTAAGGTTCGCTGGATCAGTGATATGCGAGAGTTGAGATTCAATATCACGATCAAGTTCATCCTGTATTTCGCCGATACAATGAAAAGAACTATACGAGTTTTATTTGAATCGCTTCGAGTGTCTATTTTGCGTAATTGCCGATTCAGATTGAAGTCAGATTGTCAGGACCTATTAAGAACTAAACTAAAGGATAGGTAAGGCGGAGATATATGATCACATTACGTGAATTGTTGGAAAAGATGGTTGAGCTAGGCGCTTCGGATTTACATCTGACAGTTGGCGCTCCGCCAACTTTGAGGATTGATGGTAAACTGGAGAAAATGCAAACCGACTCTCTTTCGCCTGAAATGACCAAGAAGCTGGCTTATTCCATTATGAATGAAAAACAGCGAATGCGTTTTGAGGAAAATTCTGAGCTGGATCTCTCCTTTGGGATTGAACAAATGTGTCGTTTCCGTTGTAACATATTCGTTCAACGCGGCAATGTTGCAGTGGCGCTCAGAGCGATACCGTTTGAGATTATGACATTTGAACAATTAGGTCTTCCAAAATGTGTCTCAGATTTTGCGCGCCTACCGAGAGGGCTGGTTCTGGTAACCGGACAGACCGGATCAGGAAAGACTACTACTCTGGCGTCAATTATAGACAAGATCAATCGCGAACGCGCTTGCCATATCTTGACAGTTGAAGACCCAATTGAATATTTGCATCGCCATCAAATGTCCTTAGTCAATCAACGTGAAGTGGAGGCGGACACCAAGTCGTTTGCATCGGCTCTAAAATACGCTCTGCGAGAGGACCCCGATGTGGTGCTCATAGGTGAGATGAGAGACCTTGAGACGATTGAATCCGCATTGACAATTTCCGAGACAGGTCACCTGGCGTTTGCGACACTGCATACAAACTCGGCGGCGGAGACCATCAATAGAATAATTGATGTATTCCCGACGAATCAGCAGGATCAAATCCGAGTGACTCTCTCATTCTGCTTGCAGGCGGTTGTTTCGCAGACTCTGCTACCGCGTGTTGGCGGTGGACGTATTCTCGCTCTGGAGATACTGGTTTGCACCCCGGCTATCCGCGCTCTTATCCGAGACGAGAAGACCGAGCAAATCTACAGCATGATTCAATCCGGGCAAAAATATGGGATGAAAACCCTGAATCAATCGCTGTATGAGCTCCAGAAGAGCGGAAAAATATCACTCCAGACTGCTATGGAGCAAACTTCTAATCCTGATGAGCTAAACGAGCTGTTAACTCGAAACGCCTCAACTTCGCTTTCATATGTTTAAGGATATTTTTGTGGGACCGTTTTCATAAGGCTGCTTTTTGTAAGACTGTTTTTGTAAGACCATGCAACTATGATCCAGAAGGATATTTGTTATGCCGATGTACGAATATAAAGGTAAGTCGCTGGCTGGCGCGGCTCTGACAGGCGTCATCAGGGCGAAAGATCGTCGCGAACTTGAGCGTGTCTTGCGTCGAAACAAGATCATGGTTACCAGTGTTCGTAAGAAATCAGCTGAAATAAATATCAAAATTGGTACGGGCGTTAGGAAGATAGACATATCACGGTTCACCCGGCAATTCTCAACAATGATTGGCGCCGGTTTGCCTATGGTGCAGTGTCTGGATATTCTTTCAAAGCAGATGGACAACAAGATTTTTGCCAAAATCATAAAAGAAGTAAAAGAATCTGTATCCGGAGGAACTACTCTTTCCGAAGCGCTGGCCAGGCATCCGAAGATTTTTGACCCTTTGTACACAAACATGGTGCAGGCGGGCGAACTCGGCGGAGCTCTGGATGTTATTCTTACTCGCCTGGCGGCCTACCGCGAAAAGGCCGACGCTTTGACGCGTAAAGTAAAGGGCGCTCTGATATATCCTTCTGTGATTGTGATAGTCGCGATTGGTGTCGTTTTCGCCATGTTGACCTGGATTGTACCTGTTTTCGCGGGAATGTTCGGAAACCTGGGCGCGGAGCTTCCCGAGCCTACTCAGATCGTTCTGGCTATCTCAGACTTTTTGCAAGCCTATGTCGTGTACATCATGGTGGGTGTCATTGGATTTGTAGCGGGAATTATCTTTTGGGGCAAGACCTCAAGGGGACGACTAGTGTTGGATACGATTCTCATCAATTCTCCAATCTTTGGGCAGCTTGTTCGCAAGTCTTCTATTGCAAGATTCACTCGGACGCTGGGCACACTACTTTCCTCCGGTGTGTCGATTCTTGAAGCGCTCGAGATCACAGCGAAAGCGTCAGGTAACAAGGTAATTTCAAACGCTATTCAAAAGTCGGCGCTCTCTATCGCCGAAGGTGAAACTATTACTGCGCCACTGAAAGAGTCAGGCGTGTTTCCGCCAATGGTGACCCAGATGATTGCAGTAGGTGAGAAAACCGGCGGACTTGATGAAATGCTATCCAAGGTTGCCGATTTCTATGATGAAGAAGTAGATGCGGCAGTCGATGGATTGACATCTCTGATTGAGCCAGTCGTAATTGTGTTCATGGGTATCATAATTGGCGGTATCCTCGTAGCCATGTATCTGCCGATGTTTGACATAATTGGGAAGATTTAGTGGCCAACTCTTTAAGCGTAATCGCTACCTCATGGCACACCGCAGATTGATTAATAATTAGATATTGAGAGGTTCAAGATACTTGAGACATCATCGGGCGCTTGGAAACAGGCGCCCGTTTTTTTGTCCGGATAAGCTTTAATTCTCAACTTACCAACCAGATGATCTTATTAATTATGAGCGTTACCAAGAATAATGAGTGAGAAAACAAAATTCACCATAACCCGTTTTCGCTGGGTGTTCCTTCTGAAGATTTGCACCTTTATGGTGGTAATGGGATGCGCATTATTCGCGTTGGGAGTCCCACGTTTTATTCAGGGGCCAACGCTAATTTACGTAATTCTTACTCTCTACATTCCGATCGCGTTTTTCCTGAGACCGAGAGTTGTGACTCCCTC
>JACZUZ010000111.1 GCA_022572905.1 Candidatus Zixiibacteriota bacterium
AACAGATAGCAGAAGTAGGATTACAATAATAGGACTCAGCCACCATTTCTTGCTGGTCTTAATAAAGTACCAGAGTTCAGAAAATATTCTAAAGCGTGAACCCATCATTCACCTATTGTCTCGGGAGCTGGTCTTCATATAGGAAATCATAGCTATAATTTGCAGTCTGTCAATTCTTAATTGTCGGGCCTTCCTTTTTGCCTGTTTCGGGCGGATATATTTTATCGCTAATGAGCGCATTCAGTCCTGTTTGTAAATAGGCTCTGAACACTTTGTCCACAGCAAAAAATGTGCTGTCGTATTTTGTTCTTACCGCAAGATTATCTGATAATCCAGGGTCTGAGTTCAGATTAAAGAGGGCGATTGAGCTGTCTCTGGTAGAGGAAAGATAGAATGAATCCAGAATAAATCCGTATGTCGGCCCCTTGGCGAAAATCGCGAATCGGTGTCCAGCAAGCGCGAACAAAGAGCGGCCCATCGATGAGTGACGCGAGCGGATATTGAGAATATCCATTATGGACGGAGCAATATCGGTTTGTTGGGTGGGAAGGCTGTCGCGACCGGGTTCGATCAGGCCGGGCGCATAGAATAGAAGCGGTATTTGAAATCTCTCAACCTCTGAATATTCCCAGATATCTCCGGACCATCCGACATGGTCCGACGTTACGACAAAGAGCGTGTTCGAAAACCATTTGCTCGAACGGGAATTTCTCATGAACGATCCCAGCGAAAAATCGGCGTAAACCTGTCCTCTGCTTTGAAGTCGGGCGCTTAAATCTCTGTCTTCGCTCATTGAGGGGTCGAACTGACCTTCGATGGGATGATTGCTTTCAAAGCTGGGGGGGACGGCAAAAGGCGTATGCCCGCTCAGCGAAAAGAAGACTAGCGCAAACGGCTCGCGCAGTGAATCCAGATGATTCTTCAAATACAGCAGAAATGGTTCGTCATAGGCCCCCCAAATTCCGTCAACGGACTCTGGTCCGCGTCCCTGGAAATTGTCCAGACTGATATATTGGTCGAATCCGCAAGCGCGCGAATAAGAGTCGAATCCCATAGAGGTCGGCGCGGCGCCCATAGCAAAAATTGTCTTATATCCTTGTTCTTTCAGTATCGAACCGAGTCCGCGAATTCGAGTCAGCTCAAGACGGCCGGATATCAAACGGCCCCCATTCAGATTCGGTACAGAAGCGAGTATAGCCGGGAGAGCGTGGATTGAGCGATCTCCGCTGGCATAGCATTGCGTGAACAGTTTTGAATCAAGCGCGATCGAGTCGAAATTCGGAGTCAACCTCGATTCGGGATTAATAGCTCCGGTGGACAGCGCGTTCCAGCTCTCAAATATCAGAATGACAACATTTTTTGGGATACTATCTGAAGTGTCACTTTCAGTCGCATCAGAAATTCGCAGGAATGGAAACTCATCATCCAGAAACGTGTCAGCGTCAGTTCCAATCAAGACCCTGCAAATCTCTTGCGCCTCATCGGCTGGCATGTAGTAGTGCTCCATGATCTCAGGCCGGAACGCTGACCAGAGAAAGGTATACAGGCTGTTCAAACTGAGTTGACCGAGCGCAAGGTTGTCGGATAGAAACGCCGAGCCCGGTCTGAGGGGTCGGTTCTGGAGGCCTCCGCGAACTCCTACGATGCCCAGAATCAGAACCAGCGTGGCCAAAGTCACTCGCCCCGGCCAACGCACTGGGTTGGGAAGTCGCGGATATGGACTAAACCAGGGGATTTTCCTCCATGAGAGTATGAATAAGAAGCCAAAAAGTGGAACCAACGCCAGGAGAAAGAAGAAAACCGTAGGGCTGGCGCCGACTTCATTTAATGTCGCCCTCAAGACTTCGGGGGCCATGGCTAGCAATTCGTCCGTTTGCCGCCGAAAAGTGTGTCGGAAATAGAGAATGTCGGCCAGATTGAGCCCAAGCCCGAAGGAATGCAGCGCGAGCGTAATCCAGAGTACTGCTCTCCGTAATTTTTGCAATCTGCCTGAGCTTAGAGCGCCGAGGGCCATCAAGAGCGCCATCGGCATGGTAACCATGATTATTGCGGCGAGGTCAAACCTAAGTCCCGCAACAAAATGATTGACTATCGAGTCCGAAGCTCTCAGGCCAAGCCAGTCTTGATTAAAAAATAAGAACAGCAGGCGAGAAAATGTATATGTCACCATCCAGAACCAAACCACCCAGATGATAGCAGCGGTTTCTCTGAATGGAGCGCATATCTTGCGTCTTGTATCTGTCACTTTTCTGCTCTCAAATAATCGAACTTATGAAGTTTTCTAGCCACTCGTGGCGCCCGAAACTTCCAAGCGCGCTATGTGTTTGTTTACTCCTGTTACGCAGGCCGTGTGATACAAGTAATGAGATAGAGGCATTGTGCTAAGTGTTGCGAAATCTTTCCTCAAGAATATTCTTTCAAGAAGGGAAGAATAGGAAATAGTTTGACAAAAGCCTCAGATTAATCGAGAAAAATATTTTTTGGCGTTTATTCAATTTTTGTCTTTACAAAAAGCATTATTGAACCTTTATTAATGCCACACACCGGTTAGGTTATTGGGCATGGCCGCCTGTCCTGAAATCTCCATTTACCGCCCAATAGCCGGAGCCAAGTCCCCCATAATATCTTCTTGTTGCATATCTAATGGGCGGTCGCCCGTCTGCTAATAAACCGGACAGCGAACTCCATGTTTGTTCCGTTTCGCCTGCCTATATTACTCTTACGGTGAGGGATAATCCGCTTTGATATGTAATTTCGGGGAAGGGGGATTTTTTAGCGAAGAGAGTCAGTCGCAAGCGCTGAAAAGATTTCGGCGAGGCGATCGGGTTTGCTCTCGTCTCGAACAAGTTGGTAGAATTTTAATCCGCCGTCGTATTTGATAGTGACGTTTCGAAAGTAATCATACTCAAGAACCAGTAGATCTACCTTGCCGATTGAGTCGCTTGCGCGAGTGGCTTCTTCAAGTCTTTTCAGGCTGAATTTCTTTCCGTTGACTCCTACGATCTCAGTCCCTGGAATTAGTTTGGCCAAATCAGCGCGGCTGCCGGGAATAATGTCCTGAATTTCTCCGGACTTCTTAACCGAGAGGCCGAGGGATTCATAGAGCTGTAAGCGCTTCAAGCGCTTATTCGCCTCTTTCACGTACTCAGGGAGGTGCGGGGATAGTTCCAGAGTATACCCGGCTTGACTGACGCCCTCGATGTCAAATTCTTTGTGAGTACTGAATACTCGTAGGGTTATAAGCGAATCCCAGGCGAAGGGAGCCTGATCGTTTAGAGTTGTCACAATTTCGGCCAGATCAAACGACACTGCGCTCAGAGATTTGTCTCCTGCCGAAAAAAACTGTGCGCAAAAGTCATTAAGGCTCTTCTCGCCATCGGTAAGATTTCGAATCCGTGAGTCAATCTCAAGCCAGATACCTGCGCCCTCGCGATAGTAGTCTTGATTTCTGCGGTGATATGTCCAGCTTTTGGATCCGCCTCGTAATGTGTACGCGGTTACTTCCGTGTCGCGCAGAGATCGCCATTGGCGGCCTTTCTGGCGAAGCAGCCTGCCAATCAAGTCAGCGAATCTTTCAGTTAGCGCCTCATTACTCCTGAATCCAGCGCGAGCCTCCAGGACATATCCGAGATACTGTGTCATTCCTTCATAGACCCACAATAGTTCTGTGTTCTTATTTTTCTGAAAGTCCGGCGTGTTCATTCCAGCGGGTCTGCGATATTTTCCACACCAGGCATGCGCGAACTCATGGGGAATCAGGTAGGAAATTCGCCCATCGCTCCAATCTGCGTCTTTAAGTTGATCTGTGGGGACTCCGTTGAGACTGGAGTTGCGATGCTCCAACCCGAGGGAGGGGATATTGTCGCTCAATATAAGCAGGAGATGATATTCACTAAAATGAGCGCCTCCAAAGAGAGCTTCAGCTTCAAAAACCATTTTACGAAAAGGCTCGAAGATTGAATCAGCCTCGGGGATCGCGGGAATAAATCGCGGCTCATCGGCGGCTATATCCATATAGTATGTCGCGTTCTCGGTGATCGCGAGTGTGACACTCTTGAAGTTCTTTCCGCAAATGAGTGGGCGGTCTATAAACTCGACCAGGTTTACAGGTTCAAACTCCAGCGTATTACCCCGTGAGGATTTTGTTACTAGCGCCGAGCCGTGTTTCCAACCATAAGGCAGAACTATTCTTCCTGAAACAATAATATCCTGGGCGGGAACACCTTCAGGATACACCAAAACAGTGTTCCAGTTTATCACCCCAATCGCGGACGTTCCATACGAATCCACGCCTCGCGAATTGACTGTTGGTTGGTTAAGAATATAATCAAGTTCGACTGTCAGGGGATCACCTTTCTTGACACCTCTGGTTTTGAAACGAAACACCTCTTCTGAGTCTCTTTCCCATGCTATTTTATCGCCCCTACGGTCACTCAGGGAAAAACCACCCAAATTTTCGATAGGTCCCCGGGGTCCATGCGTTCCCGGAATCCATTTGGGGAACAAGAGCGCAGGATTATCAGTTGGCGCCACAAAAGTAACTTTTGAATGAAGCAGTTTGCGATGGAGTTCAGTCGCGTCGACGTTTACACTGAGCTCTACCGTATCCGCTCGCGCTTCTATCGGCGTTACAAATTGCGAGAGGGCGGCAAACAAAGAGGTGGCGGCAAAGTAGTTAATGGAGTTTGTCTTCATGCAAATTTTTTACTGGCTATTTGTTTTGGATTTAATTGTTCTGGGCGCCAAAATTATGAATTTCTTCCTCAATAGCAAATTTCTCCGCTTCACAATATTCAGAGAAGCGAGCTGTGTCACTTGAAATGATTTTGATTACATTATTAAAACCAGCTTGCCCATCTGAGTCTCTCCACTGGGTTCTTCTAGTATCCAATAATACAATCCGGAAACGGCTGGTTGTGAGTTTCGGGTGAGTAGATCCCAAGAGGCGAGCATTGAGCGCGATCCACCATCCGGGCGATTGTGTTGTATTTCATTTACGAGGTCTCCGTCGAGGGAGTAGATTTTAATCGTACAAACGGGGGGTAGGTTTGTAAAATTCACTGCGCGCGTTCGCTCGATGGGCAAAGTCTCTTTACCACGCGCTTCGTAGCCATGTTCACGATAGTTGCCGTCATATCTGTAGGGGTTAGGGAATACGATTACACCTAATCCTTTGTCCTGGGCTTCCTCTGCGCTAATCAGCGGATATTCATAAACCATATCGAACAAGGGACTGGATTCAAGACTGCCGAGTTTTATGGCTGGAGCGCCATAGTCGAAGGCGGTTACCGATACATATTGCGCCACGGAAGGAACCAGATTGTCTATCGTTATCTGGTACTCAAAGAATTTTAGAAATCCTTCTTCGGTAAAATCATCCTCAATCCATGCGTCCGGATCATCCGCCGGTCTAATGGCATCGGGGAATCTTTTTTGAATTCCGCGTGGATCATCCAGATCGCTTCTATTCCAATCCTGGGTTGTAAAGTAATAAAGGTCCTCCTGGCCGGTCACTCGATCAAAAAAGACAAGCGGATTATCTACGCCGAAATCCAGAGGGAAGAACAGGGGCCCGTAGATTTGTCTGAGACCTTCGAGGCTGAATGGTGGTTCGCGCAATTCGAATCTGTCTTTTAACTTATTATATTTGTAGCGGTTGTAATCCTCCAGATCGTATGATGCGAGAATCGTTAAATCGCTTCGATCCCTGTTCGAGGCTCCCATATAAACTCTGTATCCCTCAAAATCCAGCTTCTTGGTAAAGGGATCAGCTGTGGTTTCGGAAGCATATCCATTCCAGCGGATCTCGAGAGATCCGGCATTCGGCGTGACCCGTATTCTCGGCGCTGGCGGAGGAGACGCTCCCTTGAAATCCGGCACTCCGTCACCTCGTGAAAAGAAAGTTTCCACGACGGTAGGAACAACTGTCGTGTCAACTACGATTGTGGTTTCCGGTGGAGTGATTGAACTATCCACTATAAACGTCGTGTCATATACTGTGTGGCTTTCCAGAACGCACTTTCTTTCGACGCCGAAATCACCATCTCCGTCAGTGTCTATTCCGGGATTATCATAAACCCAGCCAGCCCACAACGCGTTTAGAGCAATGTCAGAGAAATCCAGAGTCCGTTCAAAGATTTCCGGCTGAAATGGTTCGAACAGTTCCTCAAAATCAGTTGGCATTGTGTGAACATCTTCCCCGGTGACAACAGCGTACGTAAATGAAACCGTCTGTCCGGGGAATAGCGAAAATGGTCCGAATGACTGGAGGAAGCGTACATTTCCACCTCGGGCGAAGAAACTGGCGCCTGGGTGTGGTTTGAGCCAGCCCTCCGCTGATTTGTCTAGCGCCGAAGTTATTTGATTGTAATCAAATTCTGCGCTACTCATAACGAAGTATTTATTTGCGTCTCCGTAAGGCGTTCCCAGATATCCGTTCATATTGCGAAATGGCTTTTCGTCTGTTGGCGCTTTTCTGGGTCCGAAATCCCACGGCGCCCAGTTCGGAAGCCACCAGTTGTATGCGTGGGGAAGGTTTGGATGGGGGGCTCGCAGGACCCTCACTCCGCCGGCGCCTCTGAGAGAATAAAGTGTGTTCCACGAGGTCGGAGGGTTTGGGTCGCCGTCATCATCTATTATATAGGCAAGGTTTACTGTGTCCCGGAATCCGCATTGTCCGCCCACGTCGCGCAAGAATCCACCAATATCATCATTACTTGAGCCAATAACGGGA
>JACZUZ010000112.1 GCA_022572905.1 Candidatus Zixiibacteriota bacterium
AGATACCAAACCAGCAACTTAAGGACTATCAGTTCCCACCATGTCCAGGGATTGAGTGATCCGGCGTTTTTGCGCGCGGCATAGAAGGCCAGAGCCGAAACCAGCGCGACAATTGTCCAGGCGCCAAAGAAAAGCAAAGCCTCAATTTTTCTTGAAATACCGGAGGAGCTATCATTGGACTCGCCAAAAGTTTGCACTATTTTTTTAACGTTTTCATTTTCCAGTCTATGAACTGCCCTTAAACTAATACTTTAATCTCAATGTATTACCTTAACAAGATACTCTCTGTCGGGATATGGGCAAGAAACTTATTTGGCAGGGCATGGAAAAGACAGTCAACCGAAACGTCGCTCTTGATTTCTTGCTACTTATAAGGAATTTACGGCTTTTCTTTCAAAATATGAGATATCTTCCGCCTTCAATTGTCAAGAATTGACAACTGGAGCGGGGTTCATTCTATAGAGTGTAGGAGCCATATAATTCCCTCGCGGCTGGCTTGACAATTTGTCACAGATTTGTAATAATTCAGTTGGTGAATTCGAAAAAAGGTCAACTGAATATCAAAATGAGACCTCCCCATACATCCTCTGAGCGTACATTCAGGAGAGAGCTAAAACTCAGGCGCAGTCGCGTCGTCGCTGTTTTCGCTCTGTCGTTTCTGGCTTTGATCATTGGGTGCGATCCGCGAAATTCTCTGACCGGCCCCATTGATACGTCAACGCCGACTCTTGAAGCCATGGACGTTGAAAATCTGATTACCCAGGCTGTTGAACTTGCACAGAGAATGGGAGATACGATTGTTGTCGCCGTTACTGATCGAGCCGGAAACACTCTCGGCGTTTTCAGAATGAATGGCGCCACAATTACCGCCAAGGACCCCGTATTCGGCCCAATCGTAAAGGCTAGAACGGCGGCGTTCTTAAGCAGTAATCAACACGGCTTCACATCGTTGACGGCCTGCTACATAACTCGAAATCATTTTCCCCCAGGAGTTGCCAACACCGGAGGCGGTCCTCTTTTCGGAGTCCCATTTTCCAGTTTGGTCGGAGGCGATGTTCAGCCGAATCCTGGTTTCCAGGACGGTGATACTGTATATACAATCGATTTCGCTTTGACCGGCTCTCCCGGTTTGACAGGTGTTCCCGGTGGTGTTCCAGTCTTCAAAGATGGTCTTCTGGCAGGAGGTATAGGTGTTAGTGGTGGCGATCTGAGTCCATTCCAGCTTGATCTGTGCGGCGGAGTTATTGATGACGAAATTATCGCTCTGGGAGCGGCTATTAATTACACGGTTCCCAGTAATAAACGCGGCGACAATATATTTCTCGATGGAATCCGCTTGCTCTACGCAAACGCGGAAACTCCGGAAGGGAATTTCACACTTAGCTATTCGAATATTGATCCCGCACTGGGGACTATTGAGTCAGGATTTTCGATAACGAAGTCGCCCGAATTCATGTACCCGAAAGATGGCGGTGTAGTAAAGTTGGGCGGGAAATATGATTTCGATATTCGCGCCGGGTCGGCAGCCGGGGGATTATCTTTGAGCGCGGCGGAGGTAGCTCAGATTATTGACCAGGCCGTCGCCCAGGCAAACATAACTCGCGCCGCGATTAGAAGGCCGCTAGGTACCGCGATGAGAGCGTTTATTACTGTTTGCGATGTTAACGGAGATATTTTGGGAATCTGGCGCACACCGGACGCTACAATTTTCAGCTTTGATGTTTCGGCGCAGAAAGCACGAACTGTTGTCGCTTTCAGTGATCCGTCCACTATTCTAGGAATTCGGATTCGATCTATATTGGGATTGTCCACAAACGCAGAGATTGGGGTGACCTGCCGGGCGGTAGGCTTCTTGAGTCAGGACTTCTATCCTCCCGGAATCGACGAAGAAACTCTGGGCGAGCCTGTTGAAAGCGGACCGCTATTTGAAGGCCCACTATTCAAACTCCAGGACAACCTAGACCTTACCCCATATGGAAACGGCATAACGATATTTCCGGGTGGAATTCCTCTCTACAAGACTGATTCGTTAACAAATATTCGAGCCCTTGTTGGTGGCATTGGTGTCAGTGGAGATGGAGTCGATCAGGATGATCTGGTAGCCTACGCGGGCTCTATCGGTTTCGAACCTCCGGATATTATTAAGTGTGATCAGTTCTTTTATAGGGGCGTCCGCTTGCCGTATGTGAAATTTCCTCGTCGTCCGGAGATTTAAAAGCGGGGCGATTTATTTAATAAGGCGAACGATAATTCGTAAATTCATGCGTACAAATATAAATTCATTTTACGGAAAGTTATATCTGCCGCGCTATTTACTTAAAGTGGTGGTGGCGATTTTCGTGTTTGCGAGCGGCGCCTCCGGTTTGAAGGCGCAAGAGGATTCAGCGGACACCACAACCGACACTACACTGAACGCAGTCGCCGACACAAGCTCTGACTCTACTTCGGACACAACATCCGCCGAACCGGCGCCGCTGCCGGATTTTGTTCCGCTTCCGGATCGCTGGAGAAGTATTGTTACTCCTCCGTATGAAATTAACGTGAAGAGCAACCGCTGGTACGATCCGTATAATCAGAACGTTCTAAAGGGCGATTATCCAATCTGGGGCCAGAACACATTTCTTATTCTTACCGCTCAGTTGCAAAGCGTAACAGAGTTCGCACGCGTTCCAACTCCGAGCGGTATTAGCACAGCAGATCACGGTAAGCTCAGCTTTTTCGGCGATGGCGAGAGACTGGTCCTGATTGATAATGTCAATCTTCTATTTGAGCTCTATAGCGGCGATGTGGCTTTTGAGCCACGCCGGTGGGAGATCAAGATCGGCCCATCAATTAATTTCAACTATGTAAATCTAAAAGAGAACAATAACGTCAATATTAATGTCCGCAAAAACACCAATCGCACCAAAGGGCACATTGCCTTCCAGGAGTTGTCACTGGAAAAACATCTCTTTAATCTGAGTGATCGCTTCGATTTCGTTTCCGCTCGCGTTGGGATACAGAAATTCGGTAGTGATTTCCGGGATTTTATTTTTAAGGACAATAATCTGGGGTTCAGAATTTTTGGAAACGCAGGCGGCAACCGAGTGCAATACAATGCGGCCTACTTCTACATGCTGGAAAAAGAAACCAATAGTGAACTAAACACAATTTTTGATGATCGCAACCAACAAGTGTTTATATTCAATATATATAAGCAAGACCTTTTCACTTTGGGATACACCGGGCAATTAAGTTTTCACTACAACCGCGATAAATCATCGATCCATTTTGATGAAAACGGTGTTCCTGTTCGGCCTTCTGTTATCGGTAGCGTGCGCCCGCATAATATTCGGGCCTACTATGCGGGTTGGACGGGGGACGGGCATCTGGGCAGATTGAATATCAACCATGCCGCATATTATGTCTTCGGAACGGACGATTTCAATTCCGTGGCCGGTCGTGCGGTGGATATCGACGCGCAGATGTTTGCGCTTGAGCTTTCGGTCGATTATGACTGGATGCGCTATAAGGTTTCGGCCTTTTTTGCGTCAGGCGATCCGGACCCAATGGATGGAAAAGCAGAGGGCTTCGACGCAATAATTGATTTACCGTTTTTTGCCGGTGGACCTTTTAGCTGGTGGAACCAACAGGGAATACGCCTTCAGGGTGTGAATCTTGTAAACAAATTTAGCCTGCTTCCAAACCTGCGCCCCAACAAATTCGAGGGGCAGGCCAATTTCGTAAATCCCGGCCTGTTTCTCTTTAATGTGGGCTACGATGCCGAGCTAACACCCAAACTCAAAACAACCTTGAATCTTAATTATCTGCGCTTCTCTCATGTCGAAACTCTTGAGAACTTCCTGAATCAGGGGCAGCTTGATCCGGAAATCGGAATAGACTATAGCTTAGGCGTAATATACCGTCCGTTTCTGAACAATAATGCGATTTTCCTTTTTGGCGCATCCGGACTAACTCCGCTGGAAGGGTTCAAGGATATCTACGAATCTGAGCAAACCTTGTTCTCTTTTTTCACTTCGTTCAAACTGACTTATTAGTACTACGGGGGAAATTGATATGTCTGAAAAACAAAAAAGAAACCGAGCCGTAGGATTTGCGATTGCCCTCTGTGGTGTTGTAGCTCTCGGTTTGTTCTGGGCATATCATCCGCTGGCGCAAGGAGTCGAGGGGATTTCGCAAACCGACGAACAGGTAGCCGCAAAAAGTGACGGATGCCTTTCATGCCATGGGCGCATCGAGCGAATGCATCGCACAGAGGGGGTCAAGCTTGGTTGCGTCGATTGTCATGGTGGTGACGCAAAAGCTACGACGAAAGAGAAAGCGCATATCAAGCCGCGTTTCCCGGAGCGTTGGCCAACATCGGCGAATCCGAAACGCTCATATACATTACTGAATGACGAGCGGCCCGAATTTGTGCGCTTCGTGAATCCGTCTGATTTACGAATAGCCGACGAAGCCTGTGGTTCTTGCCACGCATCGGATGTTCTGGCTGTTCGCAAAAGCATGATGACAACATCGGCGCTGTTTTGGGGAAGCGCCTCTTACAATAATGGTATTATATCAGCGAAAAACTATATATTAGGTGAAAGCTACAGTCGCGACGGAATACCACAGCAGATCAATACTGTGCCTGCGCCGACAGAGGAAGAACTCGCGCGCGGCGTTCTCCCGACTGTTCTGCCCCTGCCGCGCTGGGAAATAACTCAAGTCGGGAATATTTTCCGAACTTTCGAAGACGGCGGGAAAATTCCCCGAATCAATCCATCTGAAATTGGAGTTCCGTTTCCTGAAGAAGAGCCGGGACGGCCAGATATGAAAACCAGTGACAGAGGTCAGGGAACGCAGCTTCGCATTAGTTCTCCCATATTGAATCTTCACAAGACCCGGCTTAATGATCCGCATCTATCGTTTATGGGCACAAATGATCATCCGGGAGACTACCGCTCTAGTGGGTGCGCATCTTGCCATGTGGTCTATGCAAATGACCGCTCACCGATTCACTCCGGGCCGTATGCAAAGTTTGGCAACCGAGGACTTTCACAAACGGCGGACACAACTATTCCCAAAGACGAACCGGGACATCCACTCAAGCACGAGTTTACAACATCGATCCCAACAAGCCAATGCATGTCATGTCATATGCATCAACCCAACGGGTTTATAAACACATTCCTGGGATTCCAGATGTGGGATTATGAAACAGATGGCGAAGAGATGTACCCTGAGGAGCAGTTGAATCATTCTTCCGCAGAGGCGTTTGAGATTCTTGACGCAAATCCCGAGGAAGCCGCGCTGAGAGGTAAATGGAGTGATGAAGAATTTTTGGCCGATGTCAGCATAAAGTTGAACAAAGATCTCAAACGCACCCAGTTCGCAGATTATCACGGTCACGGCTGGATTTTCCGGGCCGTATTCAGCAAAGATCGCAAGGGGAATCTTCTCGACAAGGACGGAGAAATCATTCCCTGGGACGCCGAGCACAAGTTCCACGGTGTTATTCCGGTGGAGGGGCATGACCACGAATGCACTGAAGAATGCGCCGATGCGCAGAAGGCTGTTCATTTGAATGATATTCATGCGGAGAAGGGCATGCACTGCGTTGATTGCCACTTCAAGCAGGATAACCACGGTGATGGCAAATTATACGTCGAATTCCATAACGCGCTTGAAATCAAATGTGAAGACTGCCACGGCACAGTTACCAGATCAGCCAGCCTGAAAAGCTCCGGATTGGCGGCCCCGGACGGCGGATCGGATTTCACGGAGCTGTTTACGCCTTGGAACAAACGCCGCTTTGTCAAACGGGGCAAGACAGTAATTCAACGTTCAGTTATGTTCGATACTCTCCAATGGGACGTGCCACAGATTGTTGATTTTATCAATCCCTCCTCAAAAAACTACAATGAAAAGGCGCGCCGGGCTAAGATGGTGTCCAGTTCCGGCGGCGAGTGGAAGAAGGGAGACGACGAAATCAATCTAGCCCATTCTGATGCAAAGCTGGAATGTTACACCTGCCATTCCTCCTGGGTGACGAATTGCTTTGGATGTCATCTACCACAACAAGCCAACTGGAAGAAAGAATCAATTCGCTACGAAGGCGAGGAGACGAGGAATTGGACTACCTATAATCCGCAGGTCATACGCGATGATGGATTTATGCTCTGTCTTAACGCAACCACCAAAGGAAACAAAGTTGCGCCTGCGAGATCATCGAGCGCATTGATTCTCAGTTCGCGTAACGCGAATCGCGAGCAGTTATATATACAGCAACCGCCGATTTCCGTTCCGGGATACAGTAGCCAGGCATTCAACCCGCATGCGCCACATACGGTTCGTTTGACTGAGACCAAAACTTGTGTCGATTGCCATCTCTCCGCCAAGAATGACAACAACGCCTGGATGGCGCAGGTGCTATTGCATGGCACCAATATGGTCAACTTCATGGGTAAATATGTCTACACCGCCACGGGTGTAAATGGTTTTGAGGCGATTGCTGTAACAGAAACCGATGAGCCACAGGCGGTGATCGGAAGTTACTTGCACCGATACGCGTATCCCGATTGGTTTCAGCAGCACCAGGATCGCGACCTCGAACTGCGCAAACTCGGCCAGGGTAATCAAGACGCAGATCCCAA
>JACZUZ010000113.1:0-3840 GCA_022572905.1 Candidatus Zixiibacteriota bacterium
AAACGAATTGAGTGGTTGATGAAAGGCGTAGCTGTGTGAGGTACTTGCTCGACTTCCTCCATAGCTTGCCTCCGATTCTCACTTGGGAAGAGCGTATTGAGGAAATCAAATCGACTCTTGATGAGCAGAAAAGCAGTCTCGATGAAATCAAAGCCACCAACACCAAGCAAATCGATTCCCTTCAACAGAGAATGGATTCGGTGGGCGACAAAGTCTCCGGGCATGTCGCCGAACGCGACCGGATAGTCTCCAAAGTCAGCCGCCCCTCGATGTCGATTTACGAGAGAATACGTCGCGGCAAAGGCAACTCAACACTGGTGTCGATCAAGAAACGCGCCTGCGGCGGATGTTTCAAGGCGGTTCCGCCCCAGCGTTTGCAGGAAATTCGTAGAGGAGACAGAGTGATCTGTTGCGACAATTGCGGTAGAATGCTAATAGCTGAAGAGGTTTCTGCATAGAGCAATGTCGCGCGCGGATTATGGGAATGAACGATTGCGCTCAGCCTATTTTAAATTGCGGAGTTGATTATATAAAAACATGTTTAACCGACGCGAAAAAATTCTATCCTCCGAAGAATCCACCGCGGATTTAGCGAAGCAGGGAGTCAGCAAACTCTCCGAGCGGATACTCGCTAAGCTGATATCCGAGGGACTAACGTTTGATGACGTCCTCCTTGTTCCGGCATATTCGAAAACGCTCCCCGGCGACGTGGATATAAGCGCCAATCTCACACGGGATATTTCACTCAACATACCCATTGTCTCAGCCGCGATGGACACAGTCACCGAAGCGAAACTTGCAATCGCATTGGCGCGTGAAGGCGGTATCGGGGTTGTCCATAAGAATATGTCGCCCGAGCGGCAGGCCGATGAAGTGGACAAGGTCAAACGCTCCGAATCGGGAATGATTGTCGATCCGATAACGCTCTCGCCTGATAAATCAATCTCCGATGCGTTGAAAGTGATGACTCAGTTTTCGGTGTCGGGAATTCCGATTGTGGCGGAGCAAGGCAAGTTGGTTGGGATTCTAACCAATCGTGACCTGAGGTTTCTGAAAGATCATTCGCTTAAAGTTTCCGATGTAATGACGAGCGAGAATCTGGTCACTGTCCCGGAAGGAACCGATCTGGACACGGCCCAGGAAATACTCCACAAACATCGCATAGAAAAGCTACTCATCGTCGACGACCAATTCCATCTCAAGGGAATGATTACGGTCAAAGACATAATGAAAAAAATTCAATACCCCAACGCCTGCAAAGATAAGCGCGGCCGTCTGCGAGTAGCCGCGGCCGTGGGAGTGTCAGCTGACACCGACAAGCGAATCGAATTGCTGACTGGCGCCGGGGTGGACGCAATCGTAGTCGATTCATCGCATGGTCACAGCAAAGGGATACTCGAAGTTGTCGAACGTGTGAAGCGCAAGTATCCCGAAGTGGGAGTGATTGCAGGCAACATAGCCACTTCCGACGGAGCCAAAGCGATTATCGACGCCGGCGCGGATGCGGTAAAGGTTGGCATCGGTCCGGGTTCGATTTGCACTACGAGAATAATCACAGGTTGCGGCGTGCCTCAGTTAACAGCGGTCATGGACGCCGCCGAAGTGGCCGAGTCAAGCGGGATTCCGGTAATCGCGGACGGTGGCATACGCTTCTCCGGTGACATTGTTAAGGCGTTGGCGGCGGGAGCAAGTTGTGTTATGGTCGGCTCAATTTTCGCCGGATGCGAGGAAACCCCAGGCGAAACAGTTCTCTTTGAAGGGCGCTCATTCAAAGTTTATCGAGGTATGGGCTCAGTCGGGGCAATGAAAGAAGGATCTGCCGACCGTTATTTCCAGGATCGCACAGACGACCATTCGAAGTTTGTGCCAGAGGGTGTCGAAGGCCGCACTCCATTCAAAGGACCTCTGGCTGATTCCATATACCAACTCATCGGTGGAATTCGCTCCGGCATGGGACTTTGTGGGGCGGAAAATATCGAGACTCTTCAGGAAAAGGGGAAATTTGTGCGAATCACATCAGCGGGAATTCAGGAATCGCATCCCCATTCTGTTCCAATTACAAAAGAACCACCGAACTATCGCCCTCTGGGGTGATAAACTTCATTTATTCGCCTCCGATTTAGGGCGCTTCGGAGGGAATTATTGTAATATATTCATAGTGGGAAAATTGGGACAGAGGGCGAAAGGCTGAAATCACTTTTGAATTCCTCCAACCCCGATTTCACCTGAATCGTAACCAGCCGGGTTGTCTTTGGAGATGCCATTTGAAAAGACCAATAGAAAGAAATTAATGGTTGGTGAAAACCCGTCGAATTTTTTAATTGGGGGCTTGATCGCTTAGAGGTAGATTAGCTAATTATGATAAGGTTGGCGACAAACATTAAATCAAAGAAAGAGAGCGAGAGAGTGGAATAAACGGTCGCGCAACGACTTACGGGAATTCCCGGGAGCCATTGTGAGGAAAGTCCGAGCTCATTGAGTCGGGACGCCCGGTAACGCCGGGGCGGAGCGATCCGACGGAAAGCGCCACAGAAAATATACCGCCTGACAATCTGGAAACAGGCTGTTCGGTAAGGGTGAAATCGAGGTGTAAGAGACCCCGCCTGGGTCGGGAAACCGATCCATGAGGCAAGCCCCGTCTTGAGCAAGACCAAATAGGAAAAGAGGGGATGACTCACCCCGCTTGAATTTTCGGGTAGGTCGCGCAGAGCGCTCTGGCAACAGTTGCGCCAAGATAAATGACCGTTCTTTCGGAGCTTTCGGGTTCCGGGACGACAGAACTCGGCTTATTTTCCACTCCCGCTTTTTATTTTTATACTTAAGAGAGCGTAGAAACAAATATGATTGCTCGTTCAAAAAACACCAGAGCCAAATGGATAGTGGTTGATCCGCCCGATCAGGCGATTACAGCAAAAATTTCTGAAGACGTGGGCATGCCCAATGTCGCAATAGGTATTCTGGTCAATCGCGGCATGGACACCACGGAAGTTGTGAACCGGTTCCTCGACCCGCAACTGGAATACCTTGAAGATCCGTTTTCTCTATCCGGCATGAAAGAGGCCGTTGAGCGGCTCTGCCAGGGGATCAAGGACAATGAGAAAATCACTGTTTATGGTGACTATGATGTAGATGGCATCACTGCGACTTCGCTTTTGTATTTGATTCTTAATCGTCTGGGCGCGGAAGTTGATTACTATTTGCCCAACAGGCTGGTCGAAGGATATGGGCTTTCGAAGGATGGGATAGATCGCGCTCATGCCGCGGGCGCGAAACTGATTGTTACAGTCGATACCGGAATCACTGCGAACGCGGAAGTGGATTACGCCAAAGAAAAAGGTATTGATGTAATAATCACCGACCATCATGAAGCATCGGCTGATTTACCCAAAGCGGCAGGAATTATCAATCCGAAAATCGCGCCAGGAGACTATAAGGGCGGCGAGCTCTCCGGCGTGGGCGTGGCCTTCAAGTTTGCTCAAGGACTCTACAAACATCTCGGACAGGACCCAACAGAGTTGCACGAGCATCTGGACCTTGTCGCCATGGGCACCTCCGCCGATATCGTACCGCTCACTCGCGAAAACCGCATCCTGACTAAAATCGGAATTGCGCAAATAGCCAAGACCCGCAAACCGGGTTTGAAGGCGCTGGTGTTTGTTTCCGGACTGATGGGCCGTCCGATTGAATCAAGTCATGTTATCTACATCCTCGCCCCGAGAATCAACGCTGTCGGTCGGCTTGGTGACGCATCGATGGCGATTCGCCTTTTGACCACTCGCGATGAAAAAGTAGCGAATGAAATTGCTAGAAAACTCGCAGAAGACAACCGCCGCAGAAAAT
>JACZUZ010000113.1:3850-6613 GCA_022572905.1 Candidatus Zixiibacteriota bacterium
CTAACTCAAGATCGTTTCCCCTAAAGGAACCCATCCAGTGAAACCCTTCTTGCAATCTATAAACCGACAGCCCAACTCCCGCTGGAACCGCTGCCAACGTTGGATCGCTGTGCTGGTGAGCTGGGCCCTTGGTGCCACGACAGCCCTGGGCCAAGCGGAGGCTCCAAAAAAAGCCGCCGCAGAAAATCTATTGACGAAGAAACTCTCAATCAGGCTCTCGCAAGACTGGACGAAAATGCTGTTTTGGCCGAAGATCGTGCGATTGTGCTTTCATCGGAAGGCTGGCATCAGGGCGTGATTGGCATTGTCGCCAGTCGACTGGTCGAGAAACATCATCTTCCCACTGTGATGATTGCCGTCGATAACGGAGTGGGTAAAGGCTCCGCGCGCTCAATACCCGGCTTTCATCTTTGTGAGGCGCTTAAAGAGTGCGAAGACACATTGCTGCGCTATGGCGGGCACAAGTACGCGGCGGGACTCGTGATTGATCCGAAACAGATACCAGCTTTCACAGAAAAATTCAAGCAGGTTTCACAAAAGATGATGGATGATGAAGCGTTTGTTCGCAAGACCTTTATTGACGCAGAACTGGAGTTAAATCAGATCAATAATGAGCTACTCGATGCGCTTGAGGCTTTTTCTCCCTATGGACCCCAAAACACCCAGCCGATTTTCATGACCAGAGGTTGTGAAATTGTTGGGATGCCGATGAAAGTCGGTCGCAATCATCTCCGCATGCGCGTTCGTAAAGGCGATACGTCAATCGATACAATCGGATTCGGCCTGGGTGATTACGCCGAACCGCTACAACTGGACAATTCGCCAATAGATGTTGTTTATGCCGCTGAATACAATGTTTGGAATGGGAAAAAACGGATTCAGCTTCACATGAAGGATGTGCGATTTTCCTCGGACTCTCTTAATTCAGGTCATATCCTTGCAGGAGCCGCTATCAGCGGGTAGGTCTCTATGAGATCGGCGTTCCGGTCGATCTTACTCACGTCTCACTCCCAGTCCCAAGCCTGTTGAAAAAGTACCGATGAGAAGTAGGTCGGTGTTCCGAAAGAGCGCAAGCGAGTAAGAGACCCGACAATGAATCTTCCTCAAGAATTCAAACAGGGCAAAATACGGGCATTAGCTAAACTTATTTCCGCCGTTGAAAACCGCGAAGAGGATTATCAGAAGGTCCTCGCGGACATCTATCACCAGCGCGAAAACTCGATTCGCATAGGATTCACAGGTTCCCCCGGTGTCGGAAAATCGACGCTGGTTGATTGTATCGCGCGGAGTCTGCTGGAGAGGAACGAACGAATCGGCGTTATCGCAGTCGATCCGACATCGCCGTTCACAGGGGGCGCTTTCTTGGGGGATAGAGTTCGCTTTAAGGGGCTGGACGGCAGCGCCAATTTGTTTCTGCGTTCGATGGCCACGCGCGGCTCATCGGGCGGGCTTTCCGGACAAACCGATGATGTAGCGCTGGTCATGGAAGCTTTTGGTTTTGATAAAGTATTGATAGAGACTGTCGGCGTGGGACAAGTCGAATTGGACATTGTCGATACCTGCGATTTGGTAGTTGTGATACTTGTTCCCGAATCGGGCGACGCTGTGCAAACAATGAAAGCGGGCTTGTTGGAAATTGCGGATGTCTTTGTGGTCAACAAGGCGGATCGCCCCGGAGCTGATCGGGTTGTGAGCGATCTTATCTCCATGCTTGCGGTCAAGAAGAAACACCACGGGGAGGAGAACGACGACATAGCGATTATCTCCACCGAAGGAACCAACGAGAAAAATATCGATAAGCTACTGGAGGCGATTGATTCACGGCTGATTTCGAAAATCAAATCGGGCGAGATGGAAAAATCCAAACGCGCCAGACTTCGCAAGAAAATACTGCGAATCGCTCAGGAAAGATTTGTGAGTGAGACAAGCAAGTCTCTCTTCGAGACAGTGCAGGTTGATAATCTAATCGACGGGATTATTTCAGGAAAAGATGATCCGTTTAGCGCTGCGAAGAGAATATATGAGGCTTCACCGGTTTCAAACTAATACCAGAAACTCAAACCAGTCTTGAGTGTCCAGAATTCTTCTGAGTACGTGTCTCTATTCTGTGACTGATTTTTGAAAACATCACTCCACATCCGCGAAGCCTCGAAAAATACGCCCAAGTCTTGTGCAAATTCCAAATAGCCTCCCGCGCCGATGCTGTAAGAAATGCCCTCGCCGAAGATCGTGCCTATAATTTCGGATTCGGGGATCGAGGTAATGCGGTAGCCATCTTGATCTATTTTGAGATACCCTGTGGAAACTTTCAGATAAGGGGTGATCGGGCCAGCGTCAAACGGAATGTACTTGAGTCGAAAATGGGCTATATTCATAACCGGTCCGGCGAATTTGAATAGATTGTCTTCACGCCCTAAATCAATAAATCGTTCATATTCTCCATAGTTGGCGTAAGTGTACGAAATCCCGACTGCGATGTTTTCTATAATAAACAGATCAGCCTGTGCGCCATATAGAATCGCAAACTCTTGATTTCCTGACCAGAGATGCGCGTTAGTGGAAGCGGGTCCAAAGAATGGTTGCAGTTGAAATCGTCCGGCGCGGCCTCCCGCGAAAACTGACGAAACGCTCAAGAAGAGAATTAGTGATATCAAAAGAATTTGGAACGCTTTGTTCATAAGTTCGCTTCGCATAAGACCCAAGTCCGCTTAACCCCCTTAGAATTGCTATCAACAGACAATATACAGGTGGATTTCCAAATTC
>JACZUZ010000114.1 GCA_022572905.1 Candidatus Zixiibacteriota bacterium
GCAGAAATAAAGACCGGACGTATCCGCAAAGAAACATAGTCTGCTTGTGTTGACGTTGTAAACCCCGCACGTGGTCCGTATCGAATCTACAACTCCGTTAATTGGAATTAAAAGGCAGATGGTATCTGGATTGCAAAGAGAGGCTTGCTGAATACCGCTCGGGCAAATTATATCCACGAAGTCGCCGCTCTGTACAGTCACGCATACGGTGTCCACCCCGCTGGCGCCACATGAATCGGTGGCGGTAACAATGATACAATAGACACCCACACCCTCTGGCAGGAAGCAAAGCTCTCCCTTGCTGGAGTTATATGATCCCATGTTGATCAATATCGATTCGATATTTTGCTCAACATCGGTAATAGACACCGGAAAACATACACTGTCAATCTCGCATTGGATTACATCGAAATCAGCGGGTAAAATCACCAAAGGCTTTTCGTTCAGATCGGTAGTTACCGTGAATGAAAGCTGAGTATCGGCGCAACTGGTCGCGACAGTTATTGTAACAGTGTATGTAGTGTCATTTGTGATCGGTAAGCAGATCGAATCTCCGCGAATGAAAGCTGGAGCGCTGGCCGAAACGAACGCGAAGCTCGGACTAAAGGAAATAGGCAGACAAAGCGTGTCTGGCTGGCAAGTAAACAATGCTTGATTTCCCGGAATAGTTAGAGTTGGATCTGGAAGACGAGTCGCGAAAATCACAACATCGCAGGTGTCCACCCCGCAAAAACTCTCCGCAATCACAGTCGCCACATATACGCCGGTGGTGTCGAGAGTTATACAAATTGAGTCAGGACTTTTAAATGAGCCATTTATTACAGTCACAATAGCCGAGGCAGGGCTAATATCCACGGCGATGCAGAACTCGCCGGATGCGCAGAATTCTAATTCGACAGTGTCGGAACACTGAATACCCGCCGGCTCTTCGGTTTCGATGATGAATGTGATCGTGTCGGCTGCGATCTCGAAACACGAATCGACAACTTCAATCCAGAGCAGATAAGTTCCAGCAGTGTCAGGAATGAAACAGACCTGTCCGGATGAATCGACAAACGCAAAAGATGATATGTCCACGGATAAGATATTTCCATTTGTATCGCTTACTACCCAATCCTGACAGATTGTTTCACCGCCGAGATCACAGATGAAGATTGTCGAATCTGTCGCTGCACCGCGCGCAAGGGGGGTGGTTATGACAGGGGGCTCATTGAATTGAACAACGACTACAAACACACATGTGTCCACTCCGCATTCTGTTTCGGCCGTAACTGTAATCTCGTATCTTCCAACCGTGTCGGTGTTGAAACAGCAGAAACCGGCTTCGTAAAATCCGATAGGACTAACAGTTACTATCGCCTCGCTCGAAATCACACCGACCGGTCGGCAAATTTCGCCACCCGGCTCGCACTGGAAAGATATTGTATCGACTGGACATGTGAATTTTGGCGGCTCTCCAACCTGGATTGCAAAAGTGATTTCGCAGGTGTCTGTGTCACATGAATTCGAGGCGATCATTTGGATTGTATATGTTCCGGACGTGTCCGCGAAAAAGCAGAGCTGGCCTGACTCATAAACGCCGAATGACGTGACCACTGTTACATTGGGTTCATTTATATCTATCATCTGGCAAACAGTATCCGGGCCGCAAAGGGAGACAGGAATTGGGCTAATCGGACACTCGATTGTGACGACGTTCTCCAGATTCACTATTACCCAGGTAGTGTCGGCGCCAACCTGCCCACAGGAGTCAACGGCCGTGATAATGACCGCCAACGCCCCGGTATCAAGCGGAGTCAAACAGACCAGGCCAGTTATGGGATCGTAAACACCATACGGTTCAACGGTGACGGAGAGAAGATTATATTCCGCGTCGGTAATACCAACAGGGAAGCATACTTCCTGAATTTCACAGCCACCAACTGTAGTATCGACACCCACCACGACATACGGGGGCGTATTTACCAGCGTATACACTGAAATTATTCTTTGCGTAATTGCAAGACAACTGTCCACTACCACTATTATGATATTGACCGTGCCACTGCTGGTTGGAATAAAACACACTTGACTGGTGAGCGTGTCATACCATGCCCCGGGGCTCACAATAATACTCTTTAGATTCCCGTCCGGATCACTGATATCAACGTCTATACAAACAGTTTCCGGCTGGCACAACGCCAGTGACGTGTCTGTAATGGTAGATATAATCGGGGCCGAATTTATTGTCACCGAAACACGGGTAGTGTCGGATGACTTGTTACCACACGAATCAGTCGCAGTGGTTATTATCAGGTATTCACGACTTGAATCCGCCGGAACAAAACAGACCTGGCCCAGAATAGGATCATAAACTCCGACAGAAGGCAAAACAGACAGAAGATTCCCATCGGGATCGGAAATATCAACAGGCACGCAAATTTCGACAGGCTCGCACTGAAACACCGAGAAATCATCGGAAGATGACACACCCGGTGGTCGGTTGAAGAATGCATTAATTCGAATACTGTCGCTGGCGCTTGCTCCGCAGGCGTCAATCGCGGTTATCACGAAAATGAAGTCGCCTGTGCTATCAACAGTCGCGCAGACATTCCCGGAGCGAGCGTCATAAAATCCATAGGGCTCGACTGTCACATTAACAATATTTTCATCGGCGTCTGAGATTCCAACAGGAAAACAAACGTCCTGCGGGCCGCACACCTTGACAACAGTGTCGCGTGGAGCGATAACAAGCGGATTGGAATTCATCACCACATTAACGGTAAACTCGCACGAATCCACAAAACATCCATTAGTTACGGTAATACGGATATTCTTTACGACAGAACAATTCGTGTAGAAGCATAGAGATTTTGTGGTTGTGTCATACCAGACCGATTGAGGAGTAATTGTCAACTCCGCCCCATCCGGGATTCCACCGAGAGCCACACACAGAGTATCCGGCTCACAGATGAAAATATTTGTATCAGGAGGGCACACTAGCGCGAAAGCCTCGCCAACATTTACAACAAACTGGGCCGTATCGGACGACACCAACCCACATGCATCGGTGACCGTGACAATTACTTCTATAACACTATCAACGCTCGCAATCAGACAGAGTTGGCCGCCAATGCTGTCGAAGGTGGCGCCGGTTACCACAATAGAAACAATATTGCCGTCGGGGTCGCTGATTTCAACGGGGACGCAGACTTCACTCACAACGCACTGCAAGAACAAAGTATCCGGACCGATTTCGACTAACGGTGGGCGATTCGCGCGAACATCCACCAGTGTCGTATCAAATGCTTCAAGTCCACAACTATCAAGCGCACGAACGATGATAGTGTCGATTCCAGTCCCAACTGGTAAGTAACAGACCTGACCGTTGGCAAATACAGCGCCTTGCGGAGCTAGCACACTCACTCCAACCAGATTACCGTCAGGATCAAAGGCGTCGACATCAATGCAAATCTCTTCGATACCGCACCAGAACACGGTTGTGTCCGGAGCGGAGGTAATTATCGGCGGTCGGTTTATGTCAATATAGAACTTAACCGTAGTGGTATCCGCGACACCGCAGCTGTCCAGCGCTATTATTTCAACTTGGTAAAACCCGCTCGTGTCAGGGATAATACATATACTATCTCCCGACCGAATGTCTGCAAAGTTTATAATTATTGTATCAAGGTTATCATCGATTACACTGTAGGGTACGCAGACCGGCTGTATTTGGCAGATCGCAGTGTCGATCAATGTGTCAACTATTATTATTGGGGCCTCGTTGATCGTGACCGCGATATTAACCGTATCAACATCCGCGGCCCCACAACTGTCGGTGACTGTTATTATGACCGTCCGAACACCAGATTGAAAAGCGAAGAAACAAATCTGATCACTCCCACCCTGAATATAATCTCCGCCAATAACTACGATTGTCTCGATATTCCCATTCGCATCAAAGATTGCTATCGGGAAACAAACACTATCCGGCTCGCAAAGGGCGACGGAGAAGTCATCGCCGGCGTTTACGACAGGAGCGACATTTACATCTACACTTACGATTATTGTATCAACATCAGATGCATCGCATGAATCTGTAGCGGTTACGATTATAGTGTCCACCCTTGAGTTGGCAACAACATAGCAAATCTGATTGTTGGCGATTGTCCCAAGAGTGGAACTCACACTGCGAATATTTGAGTCAATATCGGTGACACTTAGCAGAACGCAGACTGTGTCCAAATCGCAGAACGCAAAAGTCTTGTCATCCCCTAAGACGACCGCGGGTGGAGTGTTAATCGCTACGTCAACAGCAAATGAGCACGAATCTATTCCACAAGGAGTCGTCGCAATCACAGCAAAGACATAATGCCCCGCCGTATCAGGCGCAAACGTAATTGTCCCTGAGCTATAAAAGCCAACGGGGGTAACCGTCACATTGGCTGAATCGGTCACTAAATTGAATGGAATTACAACAGCATCGCCGGGCAAGCAAATAAAGACCAACGTATCAATCGGACAAGTAAGAATCAGAGTATCGAGCACAGTGACATTGAAAACATATAAACAAGTGTCAATTCCGCACTCCGTTTCGGCGACCAGCTCAGAGACATACACGCCAGAGGTGTCGAATGTCAAAGTCAAGACTCCAGCCAGATATTCGCCAAAACTAGCCGAAACGATTGCATCCGCGGGCGTGACATTCACGACGTAATCAAATACACCGCCGCCGCAAAGGCTGACATCAACTGTGTCGTCGGGACAATTCAAAATCGGCGGGCTCCCGATTACCGCTGTTAGTCGAACAGTGTCTACATCTTCCAGTCCGCAGGCGTCGACTGCTGTAATCACCAGCGTCAATTCGCCCGGGCCCGACGGTGTAAAGCACACTTCCTGGGCAATGCTATCGTAAATTCCGAAGCTGGTGAAGATCGCAATGATATTTATGTTTCCGGGAATGTCGGAAATATCGACAGGTAAACAAACTTCCTGGATTCCGCAGAGTATGATTGTCGAATCTGGCGGGATCACCAGCGAAATCTCCGGCGCTTCGTTGATGATTACGTTTACGATGACCGTATCGCTTGCAACGGCGCCACAAATATCCGTCGCGCTGACAATTATCAAATACTGTCCGCTGGTATCCGCAGAGAAACAGAGTTCACCGGATATGGGGTTGTACTCACCGAAATTCAATCCAATCAACAGTGAGTCGCCATCGGGGTCAGAGAACTCTAGCGGCACACACGCAACCACGGCAGAACAAAGTGATACACTCTGCGAATCCGCCACAACAATGATGGGCGTGGAATTAACCGAAACATTTATAATAGCGGTGTCTACTCCAACTGCGCCGCAAGAGTCAGTTGCTGTTATTACAATTTGGTATGATCCGCTTGTGTCTATCAATGCGCAGACTTGTCCGCGAAATGGATCAAATGTTCCAATCGGCGGGTCGATTGTGATCGATACGATGTTCTCATCAATATCAGATATGCCGACCGGAAAACAGATATCGCCTGGCGCGCAAAGTTTGGCCGCGTTGACGTTCATGGCCACAACCAGCGGCGCTGAGTTCATGGTGACGTCGACTGTGAACTGGCAGGTATCGACCTGGCAGCCGTTAGTTAGAATCAGTGTCAGGTGTTTCCTGACGGAGCAGTTTGTATAGAAGCATACGTCACCGGTCAGCGTATCAATCCAGGCCGAGGGCGGAAGAAGAATGGTCTCCACGCCAATTGGAATGGAACTGATCGGGACGCAAACATTTCCGGTATCGCAAATAAATATACTGGTGTCCGCCCGGCAAATATAATTAAAGCCTTCCGGTATCTCGACGGTTATTAGCGCCGTGTCCGATGAACTTGCGCCACAGCTATCAGTCGCGGTGACTATTAGCTGGTAGACACCGGCTGTGTCGGCTGTGAAGCAAATCTCGCCAGTGGCGCTGTTGTATCCACCCAGAGTTGAACTAACGCCGAGATCGTCGCCGTCGGGATCAGAAAGCGAAATCGGCAAACAAATCTCCGTGGGTTCACATAGAGCGATATTTGTGTCGGGACCCAGAATCACGACCGGATCGAAATTCGGAATTATGGTTATATGTATTTGACCACTGGGAGGCGGTATGTCTGTTCGTGTTCTATAACAGCTATCTGTAATTTCATATTCAAAAATGAATGTAGTCGTGTCTCTAAGATCGCCTGCCTCAAAGCAGGTTATTCCTGAAGTATCCGAGACCATTTCAAAATTACCCGTCCCACTTATTTGAGTGATCTGAATTACATCGCCGGGATTCGGATCAAATCCTATTACCTCAAAGCAAATCGAATCCGGTCCGCAGAGTTTGAGAGTATCGCTGTAGGTTAAAATCTGCGGCGGCAAATTCAAAATGACCGGAATGCAAATTGTATCACGCGCGAAATCGCAGGAATCATTTACCTCAACCACGAAGCAATAGACTCCGCTCGTGTCGACCGTGAATCTTAATAGTCCGGATTGACTTACGTCTCCGTCCCCTGAAACAATTGACCAAACTAAATTGTCGCCGTCCGCGTCAACCGCCGA
>JACZUZ010000115.1 GCA_022572905.1 Candidatus Zixiibacteriota bacterium
GTAGGTCATTCTTCTGGCGCGTATCTCGCAGCGGTAAAGGAAATTTTAAAGGACGAACCGCGTGCGCAAATAGTAACACTCTTAAACGACACAGGGGAGCGCTATTTGAGTGTTGGGTTATGGGACGGTCTGAGTGGCTGGGGACGTCAAAGCGACGGAAATAAGAATGAAGACTCAAGAAATAAAAATTAATAGAGCGTTGCTGCGCAACGCTGAGCGTCACGCGCGCTCAACTTATCCTGAAGAGTGTTGTGGATTTCTCTTTGGTAAGATTACGAATGGAACATCCGAAGTTATTCTAACCGAACGAGTCAACAATCGCAAAGCGGAGAATCGTCAGCGGCGGTATCTGATTACTCCGGAGCAATTCATGGAGGCGGAAGAAATCGCCGAACGTACGGGGTATGAACTTATCGGAGTCTACCATTCGCATCCTGATCACCCCGCTATTCCCTCGCAGTTTGATCTGGACCACGCTCTGCCGGGATTTCTGTACCTCATAACAAGTGTCAGAAGAAAAATAGAAACAGATTCACGCTTGTGGGAGCTCTTACCAGACCGCGGAGCTTTCAAGGAACTAAAAATAAATACACAAAATAAGGAGAATTAGTTCATGGGAATAACAATCAAGATTCCGTCGCCCTTGCGACGCTTCACAGAAAGTCAGCGCAGTGTTGAAGTCGATGCGAACAATGTTGGTGACGCGTTGAGAGAACTCGTATCGAAGCACGGCGAGTTAGGAGTTCATCTATGCGCAGGTGACAACCAACTGAGAAGTTTTATTAACATCTATGTGGGAGGCGAAGATATTCGCTATCGCGAGGGCCTGAAAACGGAGCTGACGGATGGCGATGAAATTATGATCATTCCTTCCGTGGCCGGTGGTTCGGGAGGCGGGGAATCTATTTCGAACAACGGTTTTAGCCGCGACGAATATCTGCGCTACAGCCGCCATTTCACCCTGCCGGAAATTGGTCTTGGCGGTCAACGCAAGTTGAAAGAAGCGTCGGTTCTAATTATTGGCGCCGGAGGATTGGGCAGTCCCATATCGCTGTATCTGGCTGCTGCGGGAGTAGGACGACTGGGGCTTGTTGATTTTGATCGAGTCGAACTATCGAATTTGCAAAGGCAGGTGATATATACAACTGATGATATTGGCGAATCAAAGCTGGACGCCACAAAGAAACGTTTGCTTGCTGGAAATCCCAATCTGGAAATCACCACACATGAAGTACCATTTACTTCGACCAACGCACTGGACATAGCGACTGACTATGACATAATAATTGACGGAACAGATAATTTTCCCACAAGATATTTGGTGAATGATGTTTCGGCGTTTTTGAACAAGCCGAATATTTATGGCTCTATTTTTCAGTTTGAAGGTCAGCTTTCGATCTTCAATGCGAATAGTGGGCCTTGTTATCGCTGTTTATATCCCGAGCCTCCTCCTCCGGGACTGGTGCCGTCCTGCGCGGAAGGGGGAGTGCTGGGAGTGTTGCCTGGAATTGTCGGCTCGTTACAGGCGACAGAAGCGATTAAGCTTATTACAGGAGTCGGTGATCCGATGATTGGACGACTACTGATTTTTGACGCACTGGCTATGACCTTCACTGAAGTGGCTTTGCGAAAAAATCCGGATTGCCCTTTATGCGGAAAGAATCCGACCATTACTGAGTTGATAGATTATGAAGGATTCTGCGGCGTTTCATCATCCGCCGAAACCGTTACTGTTCCGGAAATAACTGTGACAGAGGTAAACGAGATTTTGTCAAATGGGAATGGTGCGTACCTTTTAGACGTTCGAGAAAAATGGGAAACGGAGATCGCGAAAATAGACAGGGCAAATCTGATTCCATTAGGTGAAATCCCTGATCGAGCCAAAGAACTCAATCCATCAAGTGAAATTATTGTGCATTGCAAGTCGGGCGTGAGATCAGCGAAGGCGGTCGAATACCTGATACGGCAGGGCTTTACGAATGTAAAGAACATGCGCGGGGGGATTCTCGCCTGGGCTGATCAAATTGACTCAAGTTTAAACAAGTATTGAAACGTAGAAACCTTAAAAAAAGGAACAGAAAATGAGTGAAATCTTGAATCATGTAAAAAAAGCCAATGAGGAATATTCCAAAGAATTTGGCGAGAAAGCGAATCTTCCTATGCCACCTGGAAAGAAATTTGCAATTCTAACTTGCATGGATGCGCGATTGGATCCCGCCAAATATGCGGGATTAACGGAGGGCGACGCGCATGTGATCCGCAACGCCGGCGGAAGAGCCAGCGATGACGCTATCAGATCGCTTGTAATTTCCCACAAACTTTTGGGAACCAAAGAGTGGTTTGTGATCCACCACACCGATTGCGGCATGGAAACATTTACCGATGACATAATTCGCGATCTTCTTTCAACGAGTCTCAATACAGCAACAATTGATGAAAATGGCTGGCGGAATACTTCCAACGGTGACGGATCGCCGGAGGGAAAATATATCGACTGGTTGACTATAAAGAATCAGGCCGAGAGTGTGCTGGAAGATGTTAAGCGAATACGGTTTCATCCTCTGGTATCAAAGGACATTCCCATCTACGGTTACGTGTTCGACGTCAAATCAGGACGACTGATTGAAGTTCCCGAGGCCACGGAAGTCGGAAGCGCGGCCTGATTTTTTTCCGATGAGTTGCGGGTTAGACGTTGTATTAGAGATTCACTTTTTAGATTAGTGAGTTCTAAGAAATGTTGATTGTCGTAGCGGCTTTTGTTTCACTGTCAAGTGTGTTTCTGATAGCGTCGCTCAGTTTATTTGCGGTGATAGGTTTCATGAGGAATTTTCTAATTCCAAGCATTTCGCCTTGCGCCTGAATGCCTCCTTCGTCGAATCCTGTAATAAGAATAATGGGAATATTTGGGCGCAAGTTCATCAGCTCTCTTGATAATTCGAGCCCGTTCATGTCCGGCATTTTGTAATCTGTAATAACGATGTCGAAGCTATCGGCGTCCAGGCTAAACGCTTCCAAAGCTCTCATCGGCGCTGTGAAATATTGAACCTTATGTCCCAATTTTTTGAGAGCCTGGGCTGCCTTGCGAACAAAAAATTCTTCATCATCTACCAAGAGAATCCTTTCTGATCCAAGCTCAGATTTTTGTTCGTCTTCGATCTCTGGTTTATTTGCGCCTTCGAATGCAGGCAAATATATCTTAAAGGTCGTTCCGGTATGCGGCTCACTTTCCGCGACGATCTTTCCTCCACAGCTCAAAACTATTCCGTGAACAACAGAAAGCCCCAATCCTACGCCTTCTCCAACTTTTTTTGTGGAAAAGAATGGTTCGAACATTCTAGTTTTCGCTTCCTCTGAAATGCCTTCTCCGGTATCACTTACTGTTAGCGTTACGTATCTTCCGGGTTTCAATTCCGGATGCTCAAATGCAGAATCTTCAGACAGAACTTCCTCATTCAACGCAACAGTAAGAACACCATCGGATTTCTTCATAGCGTGGAGCGCATTTGAGCAAAGATTCATTACAATCTGAGTCATATGTGACGGATCCGCGAGAACAGTTCCTACGTTTGGCTCAAGATTTAGTTCTATACGGATATTCTCTGACAATGAGGCCTTAAGAAGTACAAATGCCTCTCGAATTATCTCATCAAGATTCACAGGCTCCTGCTTGCCTTCCGCTTTGCGTGAGAAAGTCAGGATCTGGCGAACCAGGTCTCCCGCGCGATTCGCGGATGTAATTATGTCATTAAGCTCTTCGTGCACTTGACTGCCAGATGGTACTTCCGTGGCTGCGGACTCCGCGCAGAGCAGAATTCCTGCCAGAATATTGTTAAAGTCATGAGCTATCCCTCCCGCGAGCGTTCCGATCGACTCCATTTTTTGAGACTGGAGTAAACGCTCTTCAAGTCTCGCGTGTTCCCGTTCGACTCGTTTGCGCTCGGTGACATCGACTATCGTAGCGAGTGCGAATTGGAACACATTATCCTGATTAACCTCACGTCTTGCAGAAAGCTCTACATCCAGTATCTTTCCATCCTTGGTCACCATCTGGTAAGGGATTTCATTAACCGATCCATCCGCCATCAATTTCGGAAAGCCAACTTCGTAGGCGACTTTTCGAAACTCTTCAGTCAAGAATTCCATAGGCTTTCTTCCAAGAACTTCTTCGCGAGTGTAACCGAGCTTATTAAGCCAGGCTTCGTTAACATCGATCAGTCTGAAGTGGCTATCGACAGAATGCATCATCACCGGAGCTTTGTTGTAAAGAGCTTTGAAACGCTGTTCGCTGGTTTCCAGCAACCTAGCGGTGCGCTTCAAATCGGTAATATCAATAGCCGCGACAGTCACTCCCATGACGTCATCGTTCTCATCCAGAACAGGATGGTAGTTTAACATCAAGTGTCTCTTTTCGTCTTGCGAGCCAGGTGAACTAACGATCAACTCTACATTGAGCAACGGTTTTTTCGAGTCCAAAACTTTTTGAAATCGTTTATTCGCATATTCAGCAACTTCTGGAACAATATCATACGGAGTCTTGCCAATATGCTCCTCGACAGTGTGTCCATTTATTTTTGCGAAGACTTCGTTGATTTTCACATACCTGTAATTCTTATCCAGATAACAAAGCCCGACAGGCGCTGATCTGTAGTAATGCTCAAGAAGTTCATATTGTTCGAGAAGCTGTCTTTCTGTAATCTTGAGAGCTCGTTCGGCTCTTCTTCGATCAGTTACATCGTGCATAACCCCGAGGACATGCGGTTCACCATTGTACATGAAATGTGAGCCAAAAACCTCAACATCAATAATCGAACCATCTTTACAAACATCCCTGACATAGGAGCGAAATTTTCCACCCGGACGAGCCGCTTCGAGATATTCTTCAAATTGAGGAAATGAATCGGGATGAATGAAAGAGCTTGGATCTATGTTTTTTAGTTCAGCTTCGGTGTATCCAACCATTTTGCAATAAGCGGGATTGGCGGCAATAAGCTCACCATCTGCAGACCTAATAGTCAACCCTCCCGAACTATTTTCAAATATCATGCGATATTGCTCTTCAGCATGAGCCCGCGCCAATTCGGATAGTTTTTTTTCGGTGATATCTACAAATTGAATGAGCAAGAGTGGCCCTTCATTTGTTGACATAGGCAATGAGGCTCCCCTTATCATCACCCAGCACTCGCTCCCGTCCCTGCGGATAAGGCGTTTTTCCAACGGATGGTTCGAGCAATTCGATTCCTCCACCATGCTTCTGTGGAGGACTATGATATCCGCCATGTCAATAGGATGAGTTATTCGCTCAAAACCTGTCCCCGCTAATTCAGTTTTCTCATAACCGAGTATATTGCAAAGTTCATCATTGACTTTCATCATACACATATCTTGGTTAACAAGAGCGGCGCCAACCGGAGCACGTTCAAAGATGGTTTCGAAACGTTGTTCGCTTTGACTGAACGCCACTTGAGTCCTTTGTCGTTCCTGGAGAAAAGAGCCAAAAAAGGCAACACAAAGAAGAACTAATAGGCTTATTGTGAAATCTAGAGTTTCTCCCATTGTCGCTTCAAAGAAGATCTCCGACCCGTGATATGAATCAACTATTTTGAGAGCAGGATGAACGGACATAGCCAGAACCGCGAGTGAAATTGCGCCAACTCGCCAGTCACCGTCCTGTTTCCACAAACTTGCACACCATATGGCGCCCGAAATGTGCAATAAGACTGATATGATCAGAAGAAAACTCATGGATTGTTTACCCATTCAGTATAGTTGAGAGACCCTCGAAGGAGAATAAATAACTTTCGATATGTGGCCTCTATGATATTTTCGACCTAATTGTCCGAAACCTGAACAATGAGAAGGACTTATCCCACAGAGTAAACTCACGAGATAATCCGAACATCATGGCTTCCTCTAATCAATTGCAAGACATTGGGTTAGGGCGGGGGAAATATGTGAATTCGCAGGGAAAACGCTATTCGGGGAAAGCTTGCTCTGGAATGAAGCGACTGGATATCTTATAATTGTTCAAAGGCTCCACCGCGCTCAAAATTTTAATCAGGAATTGGGGCGCAGGAGCTTACTGGATTCATCATAACTTTTCACGGATTCATCACAATGCGAAATTCAATTTCAAGCAAACGCAAATCAATTTCACGCTTCTGGGGCGTTTCATTCGGAGTCTTACTGATACTGGTTTCATCTATAGATGCGCTGCCCAGACGCGGACCAACGCCCAGCGATACGCATGCGCTTGAAAAACTCAGCGACTCTTTCGAATCCATTGCCGCTAAAGTAAGCCCGGCGGTTGTGAGAATTCTCACTTCCGGTTATGGGCATGATGGTTCCAACGACTATCAAATGGACAACATTCTCCAGCGTTGGCATAGCGGAGGATCGGGAGTGATTCTTGATTCAAGCGGATACATAATCACTAATGCTCATGTAATAGAAAACGCTTTAACAATAAGAGTGGCGGTTGCGGCGCAAATATT
>JACZUZ010000116.1 GCA_022572905.1 Candidatus Zixiibacteriota bacterium
ATGACACTCTAACTCTTGTCTTATAATCCATAATCCATGACCATCCTCTAAAATCTATCGTTATGCGCTAAATTCTCTATCTGCGCGCTGATTCTGAAACTAAAGTATTGGAGAGATTCAGTCAATTACTTTGAAGCGCCACTGCGCCTGCGAGCCGGGGGCCAGTCGTCAAAGAGAGCCTTGCCGATATCGTCAAAACTATCGAATGGCAAGTGTGGGATATTTTCCTCCTGACAGTATGTCCGCAGATAATTCTTTGCAAAGAGAATATTCGCCTCGTCTATCGCGCAGATATCAGAGAATCCATCGCCTGCAAAAACGATTTTTCCTTCAAAATTTTCTCGCTTGACAATTTCACGAATGAGCTCGGATTTGCAGGCGCCGCATTTTCCACAACCTCCGTCGTGCGGAAAATCCACTTCGAGTCGATTTCCAATAATCCTGCCGCTATTTGTGATTAGTTCTATTCCATCAAGGCTGTGATTTTTTAGAAAGCGCTTGATATAGAGGTCGAATCCGTCCGAGAGAATAACGAGCGGAATATCTTTGCTTCGCAGATACTCAACAAATGACGGAAAGACTGGGTCAATTTCAAACTTGTCGACGAATTCAATCACCTCGCTGTGTGTAGCCCGAAAGCGCTCGGCTTCGATCTGCAGACACTCTCGCGCCCCGATTTGTCTCGTCATCCACAACTCAGAGAGATCGCTATTGTCCACAGTTGAAAAATGTGTGAGGAGATTATAGCCCACATCTTCGGTGGAAATAGTGCCGTCGAAATCCGCAAAGACGAAATATTTCATATTACTCTACAAGTGAAAATAAACCACGTTTGATAAATGCGTTACAACACCCAAATTCGGAATGCGGCGGCCCCTGAGATAATAAGAACGATTCCGGCGCTCATCCACAGCGAAGACATTTTCTTCTCTTTCCAAAATGACACTCCCAAGAGAGCCAAACGAATTGGAGTTGAAGCTATAGCCAGAAGAATTCCGAACGTAATTATCATCCTTGAAAGAAATTCCTGATCGAAAACTCTATCGGCGACAAGCCCGGCAATCATCGCAACAACCACCAACATGAGAATCGTATTTGTTAATCGTACTAAATTTTGCATGACCGAAAATTCTTGTCCGGTTTACAGTTTCATAACTGCGCTATACCCTGTCTTATCATACGATAGCAAAAATAAATGAGCAAAGCCGCGAACAGAAGGCGCGAATAAATCGACTTCGATCTTGCTCCGATGAGTCCGCCAAGTTTGGCGCCGGTTATTATCCCCAGAACTACAGCTGGGATTATGTCGAATGTTTCATCAAGGGCGCCCTGAGCGTAATATACTACGGCGGCCGCCGTTGCGGTTAGTCCTACCGTAAAGGCCGATGTTCCCACCGCGCGCGGCATTGGGAAACCGAGGCCAATGAACAAAAGCGGAACATATATGATTCCGCCCCCCAATCCCAGAAGACCTGTGAGCGTTCCGGCGAAAAACGCCAGAGCTATAAAGAATATTGTTTTGGATGTCGAAACTTGTGAGCGGTGAACCTCTTCGCTATTGCTTTTGGACAAGATAGAAATCGACGAGTAGAGCAAAATACCCGAGAACAGAAACGCCAGATAGGCGCCCGGAATATACTCCGAGAGAAGTCCGCCCGTTACACTGCCCGCGGACGCGGAAAGCGCAAGACTAATCGCGAATTCAATATCAACAAGCCCCTTGCGAAGATAAACTGTGGATGCGGACATTGATGTCGAAATTACGGAGATGAGTGAAATTCCGACCGCTTGTTGAATTGATAGACCCGCGAATAGAGTGAGTCCGGGAGTCAAAATCACTCCCCCACCCAGACCCAGTAAGCCTGAAATAAAACCGACACCAACGGCTCCCAGAAAAAAATACAATATCTCAGGCATGGTTAATTACGAGCGCTAATGATTTCAAGCATGAATGGTTTCAAGCGTCACTGCTTTAATTGTAAGTGGTTTCAAGTTCAATTACCTGGCTTAATTGACTTTTGTAATATCATCGGAAGCGGATGTTTCTCTTAGAATTTTTTCGCAGGCGAGTATGTCGCTATCACGAGCCAGAGAAAATTTCAAGAATGCTTCCCCAACTCCATCGCGGCGCTCATAGGCCAGCGACGTCAATTTTCTAATGATAGCCTCGCTCTCTAATTCGAAATCCGGAGCCGTGGATTCTTCGGCAATATTAAAAATGTCGAGCATAACTTCATGAGCCCGTGGATTGTTTAGATACAATTGAGCTCGTAGATAAAGTTCCTGCGCCTTTAGAAGTAGATCGCTTTGCAGAGAGAAATCATTCGACTTGGCGAATGATTCAAACGCTAAAACGAAAGTTTCAGTGCGAACCGGGTTTTTACTTTGCTCTATTAGTTCGTTCTGATAGAAGCCGACAAAGCGATGAAAGAGCATGCTCATTCCCAATTGACGAATCAGCGGCGAAGTTTTTTTAAATTCATACTGAATTGTTGGAGGAATGCCCGAACCGGAATCAATTGGTCCGTTATCAATTTTGTTTAAGAAAACATCGCCTACGAAGTAATAGCGGCTGACAGTTAATCGCGATGCGGAGCCATCAGCAAAACGATGATACATTTGTACAAGCCCCTTTCCAAAAGTCGTATCGCCAATCAAAATGGCGCGATCCGCATACATCAGTGACCCACAGAAAATTTCTGCTGCTGAGGCGGAGTTTTTGTCAATCATAATGGCCAGAGGAATTCCGTTCGTGACATCAGAGCCGTCGGAATAAAACTCTTCTCTATCCCAGTATGATCTTCCCTTGCGTCCCAGAATCAGAATATCCTCATCCAAAAATAAATCAACCATATCAAGAGCTTCATTTAGAAGCCCGCCCGGGTTGCCGCGAACGTCGACTATAATTCCAGACGGATTCGGGTACAGCTCCAATAGTGAATCGAGTTTGTCTTTGAATTGATTATATATTCCTGATTCAAAATCGATGACTCGCAGATAGATTGTCTTGTCGGAAGTGACACCGCAATATGGAATATGATTCAGGTCAACCGAACCGCGCGTAATTTCTATCTCAAGAGTGTCGATAATGAATTCCGCTTTTCTGCCTTTTTCGAGGAGAACTCTTTTGGGTCGCAGAATTGTCGCGGTGACATTCTCTCCGGCCTTTCCTCGCAGAACCAAGCTCGCCTCAAATGTGCTTTTCCCTGCGAGGCTAATTGAATCGCCTTTGATAATAATATCTCCCAGAAGAATACCCGCCCCGGCCGAGGGTCCGCGAGGATTCACGCCTGCGACAACCAGACCTTCGGGAATAGAAAAAATCGAAACCCCTATTCCCGAATAGGCCCCGGAGAATTCTTCATCGACCTGACTGAAATAATCCGCGGGCACATAGCGACTATAGCGATCCAGCATACCATAGAGTTCAGCCGCCGCGCTTTCGAACAACCGCTCGCCGTCAATTATGTCGGGATGTTCCGATATTGCCAGACTTGCAGTGGAAGATATTCTGCTAACTATCGCCAGTTGGGGGGATGACAGCGCATACATTGCGCCTGCCAAGAAAAGAACTACAAACGCGATTAGTAGGAAAATCGATAATCCAACGGTACTTTGCGGCCCGTTCAATAGATTTTCTTTGTTGGTATCCACGGTTAAAGAACATTCCGGAAATTAGCTGTCGTTAGATTTGGAGAACTTATCTAGCGCTTTATCAAGCTCTTTCCCGGATTGGGCAAAGACCTTGGCCGGAGTCTGTTCTCCGTTTATCAATTTAACACGCCTTGGCTCATTCGCCGCGATTCGACGAAATCCAGATCTAACGCGGCGGAAAAACTCTTCTTTCTCTGATTCCAGTCTGTCCGCGGATCGCTTTCTTCTGGATAGCGAAGTTTTCGGGCTAATGTCATATACAAACGTTAGATTCGGCTTGATTTTTCCTGCAATTCTTTTGCGAATTTTCTCGATTAGATCAAAATCCATTCGCCTGCCATATCCTTGATACGCCACAGTCGAGTCATGAAACCTGTCGCAAAGAATTATTCGATTCTTCTTAAGCGCAGGGATAATCTTCTCGCTCACCAATTGTCCGCGGGCGGTGAGATATAGCAGAAGCTCCGGATACGGATCGATTTTCATTTTTTTATTGAGAAGCAGAGAGCGGACCTTTTCAGAGAGGGTGGTCGAACCCGGTTCGCGCAATGTAACAACGCTGTATCCTTTTGATTCCAGATATTTCTTGACGAGTTTAAGTTGAGTGGATTTTCCACAGCAATCGATTCCCTCGAAAGTGATGAATAATCCGCGACTCGTGGAGGACTCAGGAGGCATTCTGTGCGATCACCATAATTGTTTGAATTTGTAAAAGAAAAAACGGCGGGAGTTTCACCCCGCCGCCAACAATTATTAATTAATCATTTACGATGTTTTAAGAAAGCCTACCCCATCAATGGTGGAGTAAACGCTCTTTCATTTTAGCGCTTTTTCGTTTTATTCTTTGACGCCACTCTCTTCTTGGAAGCGCTGGCGGATTTTGTTTTCTTCGTATTCTTTTTTGGCTTTGTAACAACTTTCCCAACAGCAGGCGCCTTGGCGGCCGCCTTTAAGCGACCGGTGGGTCTCTTGACATGTTTCCAGCCATACTTGAGAATAAACTCTTCTGTCAAACGACGAGCTTCGTCATCGGTAAATTGCACCGGAGGTGACTTCTTAAAATACGCGGACGGACCCTTCAGAGCGCCGGAGAGTTTATTGTCCAGTCCTATTTTTGCGCAACGCACGGCGTCTATCACAACGCCCGCCGAATTGGGACTGTCCCAGACCTCCAGTTTCATTTCCAAGTTCAGAGGGACGTTACCGAATGTGGTTCCCTCCATTCGAATTTGGGCCCACTTGCGATCATCGAGCCAGGCGACATAATCTGAAGGTCCGATATGAACATTTCTCTCGCCTATGTCATAGTCGAGCTGACTTGTGACAGCGTTTGTTTTAGATATTTTCTTGGATTCCAATCGTGAGCGTTCCAGCATGTTTAGAAAATCGGTGTTGCCGCCGATGTTAAGCTGGCTTGTCCGCTCAAGTTTAACCCCGCGTTCGCGAAAGAGTCTGGTGAGGACGCGATGGACTATTGTTGCTCCGACCTGTGATTTGATATCGTCGCCGATAACGGGCAATCCACGGTCAGTAAAGCGCTTCTGCCAGTAAGCCTCGCGAGCAATGAATACAGGAATACAGTTAACGAACGCGCAGCCGGCTTTTAGAATCTGCTCGACATACCATTTCGTGGCCTCCTCCGAACCAACCGGAAGATAATTTATCACGACATCGGTTTTGGTTTCTTTCAGGAGCTTTACTATATCGACTGTGTCTCCGGGCGCTTTTTCTATTATCTCTGAAAGATACTTGCCCAAACCATCATGAGTCATGCCTCTCTGGACGATTACTCCGGATTTGGGGACACCGGAAAATCTGAAAGTGTTGTTCGGTTTGGTAAAAATTGCTTCGGAAAGGTCCTTGCCAACTTTGTTCTTGTCTATATCAATAGCGGCCGAAAATTCGATATCGCGAATATGATACCCACCTAGATTTACATGCATCAATCCAGGGACAAATTCATCCTCTTTCGCATTCTTGTAAAACTCCACTCCCTGAACTAACGAGGAAGCGCAATTACCTACCCCGATAATCGCAACTCTGACCTTACCCTTTGCCATATGAATAATTCCTTTCTGGTTATCGAAATTCGCACAGGGAGACAATCCCCCACACACCAGAGGCTACGCTTCTTACACGCGCCTGTCAAATAATTGCCCCAATCAACGCGAATATTCATTTGGAAACGGCCCTGATCGGGCTAGAATAGTTTTGGAAAAATTCTCCAGATGCGTCGAAAACTTGCTTTCGCCAGTCAGAAGGCCTGTAAAATGTGACCCCAATTGGGATTATCCGGCGTTAACTGATTGCCATACAACGGATTATACGAATTGGAGCAAATTGGCCTGATAGAGTTCCTACGGTGCACAATCGCAGGGAGAGGCGCCTCCGCTGAAAATAAACTTGACCAGAAAGATAGCGTCAGAAATATCAACAGTTCCGTCACAGGTCGCGTCAGCCAGATTCAAGGGCGACGGAGCGATTCCTCCCGCAAATATATATGTGACAATAAATGTGGCGTCAGAAATGGTGATCTCGGCGCTCCCGTTGGCGTCCCCGGCGAATACGCAAATGGACACTTCGCCATCGTTGATCTCAGGGGAATAGATTCCATAAGTAGAAACAAATATGGAAGGATATAGTGAGCTATAGGTGGTGAGCGAGATCGGATTGGAGCCGCTGGTGGCCCCGCTGGGTACCGTGAAGTACAAACTCAAAACAGGTCCGCTTCCGGTATCGAGATGAGTGGAGGGATCGGCGGTGGAAAAAAGTTCATAAGTTGCTTTTTTTGAGAATGGGTCGAAATGCACAAATCCCTGGAT
>JACZUZ010000117.1 GCA_022572905.1 Candidatus Zixiibacteriota bacterium
TTATCGATTGAATCATCAACGCCATCTCCATCAGTGTCGACAGCGAAAGCGGGCGATAATGAAATCACCAACAAGAAGATTGCGGTACTGGTTATTCGCAGAAACGAAAACATTTTTGCGTCCTCCGGAAAGGCGTGAGATTTGGCCAGAAGTAGAGCCGATGTATCTTTAGGGAATATAGCTAACGAGGGATGTAAGTCAACGCTGGAATTGCGAAATTTTACGGACAAAAAAGGCCACCCGGGTCGGGGCAGTTTGGCGCCGCGCCGTCGGCGAATATATACTTCACGATAAACGTCGCGTCTCCGATATTCACATCCCCGCCGCCGTCTGCGTCAGCCTCATCACAACAAAGGGGCGCTAAGCCATCTGCAAAAATATACTTCACAACATATGTTGCGTCGCCGATATTTACATCGCCACCACTGTCTGCGTCTCCCGAAATAAAGCAACAAGGAGCAACGCTGATAGTGAAATCGCCGTCACTTATATCACTGTAATTGGTAAAGCTATTATTCATAACAACGGTGATCCGAACTTGGTCGCTGGGAACGTCAGGAACGGTCCATTCATATGAGTGTATTGAACCAGTCATCGGGTCACCGCCGGGAAGAGAAATGGCAATTGGTATCAAAGTGGTTAAGTCGCCATCTTTCGTGTAATACAAATCCCAGTTCAACAGATTATGCTGTACGGAGATTGCCCATGAAATAGTTACAGTAGAGCCAATTTCAAAATTCTCTCCGCCGTTTGGAGCAATGATATAGACGTGCGCGTATGATGTTTGCGCAAGAAGCACAATTAACGAACAAAGAACAAGCGCAATTCGCTCTTTGGGTTTGCGTAATGTGTTCATGATGATCAACTCCTTCGGTAAATAAATCAATGGCCTTAGCTACGGACACACAAGCCCACCGGGATTCGGGCATGCTGGCGCAGGACTACCTTGTTCGAAGGCGAATTTCACAATGTAAATTGCATCTCCGATATTAACGTCGCCACCACCGTCTGCGTCAGCCTGATCACAGCAAGGCGGCGCCGGACTGCCTTCTTCAAAGGCGTACTTCACAATAAAAATTGCGTCACCGATATTAATATCACCGCCACCGTCAGCATCACCGGGAATGTCACAGCACACGTCACATCCGTCCGGGATTCCGTCATTGTCGGTGTCTATATTATCATCAAAGCCAGGGCAGATATCACAACCATCTGGCGCCCCATCACCATCTGAATCCAGAGTGTCATCAAACCCGGGGCAGATGTCGCATTGATCCGGAGTTCCATCGTTATCGCTGTCAACCAGGGAAAACACTTCCACGCTATTCTGTTCTCCTACAATCAATTCAAGAACGTCACTCCCTGTGACATTGCCGGCAGACAATGCGATACCCAGAAGTTTTTTAATAGAAGTGCCTGTGAAAGTAAACAATGTGACTCCGTCCGAGCCAGATATCACATATATTTTACCGGCGAAAGAGCCGTCAACGTCAAATCCAATAGCGCCAATCGCAAAATCGTCGAAATTGTCACCGTTTATGTCGCCCAATCCCGTGACAGAGTATCCAAAAAAATCACCATCGTTTTCGCCATCGAGGATATGAAGCGTGTCACCATTTAGCCCGGAAAAGACATAAACGCGACCAACGATGGCTCCGCCGATTTCTTTTTGAATAGCCCCAATTATCAGATCATCGCGCCCGTCATTATTGACATCACCCGCAGAGGCAATAGAAAATCCGAAGAAATCCTCGGCCTGTTCTCCCGTGAATTTGTAGAGTGTGTCACCAGTTGCTCCCGAGAACACATACACTCGTCCAGCATCCATACCGCCCGCGTCGTTTCGGACCGCGCCGATTATGATGTCCGGAATAGTATCTCCATCAATCAGGCCGGCTGATCCAACTTCGATCCCGAATAGATCATCCGCTGACTCTCCGGCGAATACAAACAGAGTGTCAGCGTCAAAACCGGAAAAGACATACGCGCGTCCGGCCCAATGTCCGACCTCACTATTGCCGCTCGCTCCGATTATGAAATCATCGAAGCCATCAAGGTTGAGATCTCCGACACCCGCAACCGAACTGCCAAAGAACTGCTGATCTACTTTCAAATCTCCGGTAAGCACATAAAGCGTGTTGTTGGTCTTGCCGGAATATATATATGCGCGACCCGGTTCAAATGGATCTTGCTTAAAGCGAGAAGCCCCGACTATATAGTCGTCGTATCCGTCATTATTAATATCACCCACAATAGCGACCCCAAACCCGAAGGAAATTGCCGTATCCAAGCCTGTGTTTATATAAACCGTATCCCCATTTATTCCCGAATAAACATAAGAGCGCCCGGCCGCGAAGCCGATGGTTGTATAATGATTAGCGCCCACCAAAATGTCGTCGAATCCGTCGTTAGTGATGTCTCCTTTTCCAGAGAGATTCCATCCAAAACGATCGCTGAAAAGTTCGCCAGAGAACGTGTAAATTGGCGGACATTCTGCGGCGATCAGGCCGCTTGTGGACTTGCAGACTAACACAAATGTTAGTAGAGTCTTTCGATATATTGTCATAATTATCCTAGAAGTTAATACTTATTATAGCGCTTAATAAAATGCAATAGTTGCAAACGTTCCAACCATGTCGGATCAAAGTAGGCCTTCAACCTGTTCAAGGTATAGAAATCCAGGAACATGTCAAGCAAGGAATTGTTCTTTCAGAGAAATTGTTAGGTTCGTCAACTCTTTGGCCCAGAGTTACTCTATGGACACACAAGCCCGCCGGGATTCGGGCATGCTGGCGCCGGACTGCCTTGTTCGAAGGCGAATTTCACGATGTAAATTGCATCTCCGATATTAACGTCGTCGCCGCCGTCTGCGTCAGCCTGATCACAGCAAGGCGGCGCCGGACTGCCTTCAACAAAGGCGTAGTTCACAATAAAGATGGCGTCACCGATATTGACGTCACCGCCATCGTCTGCGTCGCCCGGAATATTACAGCAGGTAAGATTCGTACTGATCACACCTTCGATGAGATAGGGTTGGAAACTAAACGATTCTGTTTCGAACTCTGTGGAGAGTCCGCTGAAACTGGTGTACTTGATAGTGTCGGTTCCGTCTGCGCCTCCCGGAACGCTGAAAGTTAGCTTTAGAACCGCTCCCGTATCAGATGAGAGCCAGGTTGATGTATCCGCGTCGGCCAGAAATGAATAGGCGGCGCGCTGTTGAAATGGGTCAACATTTATCAATCCTTGCGTTGGCATTACCGATGAACGCAGTCCGGAGCTTGAAGCGCTCATAAATCCAAGCCCGATTGACCCTTTCCAGGAGAACACTATTTCGAAATATCTCAATGGTGTCGAATTGTTAGCATAAATCAAAAACTCGACCTGATTTCCCGGCACGGCGAGAGCGTCGATTCCAACTAAGGTGTCCGCCAATGCTTTGATATAAGCGGTCTTGTAAGCGGTATAGTCTCCTTCTGACGCCTGAACCTCCATTGATACATCATAAAAGCCCAGCGTTGTGTAGGGATGGCTCGGGTTTTGTGAATTTGAACTATCGCCATCCCCGAAAGACCAGGTCCAGTTGTTCGGCGTCAAATCGGTCGTTCCCGTAAAGTTGACGTCGAAAGGAATGAAGCCGAGCGTAACATTCGCGTCCATTGTGGCATGAAGGCACACATCACCCAGCCCGTCCATGTTCTCATCTCTTTGAAACGGGTCGAATACTTCCGGGCAGTTATCGCATAGATCGCCGGGCCCGTCACCATCGGCGTCGTTGAATGGGTATTCGCATGGCTCAACGAAGATCGCCGGTTCGTTGTTGCAGTCAAATCCTGCGGCGAGTTTGAAATCCTCGAGCTCTTCCGGTGTTACGCATGTAACATGGGGACGGTCGGTCAGCGCGCCGCGGCCATAAGTAAATGTAACATCAACTATATTCGACCAGTCATCGTAGTCGGTATTGACCTGAAAGCTAGTACCACCGGCGCATGGATAGCCAGCAATGTCAACGACAACAGGAGTGGTGTCTATGACGGCGTTGCAGTTCCAGTCGACAGGACCTAGCCCCATGCCTATCCGCTCATCTAGCGCGTTTTCGTCAAGACTCGGTCGCAATCCGTGAGAATAATCCAACTTTCTAATCGGCATACAGCTATCCGCCAATCCGGAACAGAACATCGCATAACGAATACCACCGCTTAGCTGATAGCGATAGGTCATGACGCTGAGATAGTTTGGCTTGAATTGAGTTAGTATGTTCTCATTTTGATTTCCGGCGTGGGTAAGTCCGAGGTTGTGACCAAATTCATGCGCGAATGTACCGGCGCGGTCAAACGATGTGCCGACTTGGGCGGAGAATGAGCCAAGGGTAACAATGAAATCATCACCAAAGATTTCAGCCAGCCCCGAAGAGGTTGTGCCCTCATAGTTGTGCCCCATGACACAATAATGCCACCCTGGTTGGCCGCTGTGGTCAAAGAATGCGTTCTTAATCCCCAAATAGCCGTCTGTGGCGGGGTTATTGAAAACGCCGAAACCATTTGAAAGCAGAACGTCCGTGTGTGGAATAGCGTCGCTCAAATCAATTGTAAGCGTAATCCCCTGACAGGCGAACATTGCCACAAGCGCGTCGATCTCCGCTTGATACAGGATGTGAGTGTGATCGGTGTCGACCATATAGTCGACTTCGACATTTAGTTCGGTGATTGCTGCGCCCTGAGGTGAGGCCAGAAATTGTGGGCTGTTCGGATCGAGTCCTGCGAACATGTCAGCGATTCTAAGGGATGCGTCTGTTTCGGCTTCTAAATTTGGAGATTGGGCCAGAAATAACACGAGTAAGGCGTTCGAGAGTAAAAAAGGAGCTTTGAATTTGCGGAACATCTAAAATTATTCCTAACCAGTTGCGGATACGTGTTATGGCAATGCGAATAAATCAAAAACGGAACTACTTCTTCCTCTTAATCTTCGTCATATGCGAAAAGAGATTCTCCTAATTAACCTCTTCTAATGTATATCGGTCGTTTCAAGTGGTATTTAAGTTCCCGTTGTTCCGCAGACCGGGGCTGGACTCGCGCCAACGCTGGAAATCCACCTAAATAAATACAATGCGTCCGAAATACTGATTTGTCCATCACCGTTTGGGTCAGCCTGATCCAGGCATGGTGGATTGGCGCCGTCTCGGAAGATGTACCTAATAATAAATATTACATCGGCGATATCATTCTCACCACTGTAATCAGCGTCGCCCGGCAAAACGCAACAACCCTCCATAACGCTCAAACAATATCCTCCGTCCGGATATCCTCCAACGCTTGCGCCCCATGAGGGGAATACTGTTTCGCCGTTAGCGTATATCCAAGGGCCCGCCGGAGGGATAAATGTCGAGTCAAAACAAATTATCGATCCCGGCTCGGCCTCCACGGAAATTGTTAAGTCAATGACATCTACCAAAGATGTGGGTCCGAATCCTCCATTAAGAGTCGCCCAGCCTCCTAGCAGTGAATCTGGCAGAATTCCGTCATAACTCCGGGCTTGTAATTGAACTCCGGAAAGATCGAAAATGTTCCACCATGCTGGCAGGCTGTCCGGCAGAGCGACATGCGTAATATTTGTTACCGATGCGTCAGGGCTGTAAATCACAAAACCGAGACTCGCACCTTTAGCAAGAAAATCAAGTTCAGAGCTTATGACAAAGCGATAAGCGATATTTGACGCGATCATTCCGGATAGGCCGTTAATAGTATCCGGGGTGACAGCGTTCTCTGCGCGAATTTCGACATTCGCAAATTGGGCGTTTGCCAGCGACGCGCCTCCAATAATTAATGCAAGCGCCAAAATCAGCCTGGTCTTTCTGGAATTCATTTTGTGTCCCTCCTATCTATTAGTATTTCCTAACTCCCCGTTGTTCCGCAAGCGGGCGCGTCGCCCTCCTGAAATACGTATTTAACAATGTAAGTAGCGTCGCCGATATTTGTATCATTGTTTCCGTCGGCATCTGCCTCGTCAAGACATGGTGGGGCGTCGCCGTCCTGGAAGATGTATTTAACAATAAATGTCGCATCGCTAATATTAATGTCGCCGCTATTGTCGGCGTCACCAGCCAAGTTACAACAACATTGGGCGGGGTTATTAGGGCAAAGATCGCAAGCGTCGGGTATGCCATCTGAGTCGGCGTCAGCGAAATCGTCGAATCCCGGGCAGAGATCGCAACCATCAGGCGCGCCATCCGCGTCAGCGTCGGCAAAGTCATCAAACCCGGGGCAAATATCGCAGGCGTCGCCATTGCCGTCTCCGTCGCTGTCTGTTTGGCCTGCGTTCGCTGTATATATGCAGTTGTCGTTTACAGCGCAGAATCCGTCGCCGTCTATGTCGTTAATAGTGTCAGCTGGACAGTTGTCGCAGTTATCCCCAATTCCATCTCCATCCGCGTCGGCATAGGGATACTGGCAAACTTCTGGGATTGCAGGCGGGTCTGCTC
>JACZUZ010000118.1 GCA_022572905.1 Candidatus Zixiibacteriota bacterium
GGCGATCACGATCACCCATGCCGGGTATATCAAGCGTCTGTCCTCATCGCAATACCGCAGACAGCGCCGCGGCGGCAAAGGGGTTATCGGCTCCACTTCGCGCGACGAAGACTTCGCCGAACATTTGTTTGTGGCGTCTACTCATGAATATATTCTTTTCTTCACGGATCGCGGTAGATGCTACTGGCTCAAAGTGCACGCCATACCGGTCGGAGGGAAAATATCGCGCGGTAAGCCTGTTATACAATTGATCGGAATTGAAAAAGGCGAAACAGTTACCGCCTTCACTTGTGCGAAAACATTCGATGAGGGAAAGTTTATTGTCATGTCCACCCGTAAGGGCGTGATAAAGAAAACTCCGCTGACGGCTTTCTCCCATCCGCGTAAGAATGGTGTTAACGCTATGAACCTGCCCAAGGACGATCAACTCATCGAAGCGGCGATTTCCGATGGCAGTTACGATATTGTTTTGGCCACGCGCCTGGGTCAGGCGATCAGGTTCCCCGAGGATAAAATCCGCGGGATGGGCCGTACCGCGTACGGCGTGCGCGGAATTACACTCGCCAAGGACGATTATGTTGTGGGAATGGTCGTGGTCGCGCGCCAGAGTTCGCTTTTGGTAGTCACCGAAAACGGTTATGGCAAGCGCACATCAATTGAAGACTACCGCATTACCAATCGCGGCGGCAAGGGAATTATCAATGTCAAAACCTCCGACCGCAACGGCGAGGTGGTAGTCATTAAGGAAGTTCTCGACAAGGACGAGCTGATTATTATGACCCGCAGCGGCATAGCCAACCGTATGGCGGTATCAGATATCAGTGTGATCGGCCGCAACACCCAGGGCGTACGCCTGATCAATCTCAAAGGCGACGACAAAGTAATCGACGTGGCGCACGTGGTAGGCGAAGAGGAGTAAGGGGATGAGAATAGAATGTGATATCGCGTTAAGATAAAAATCCGTTACTTGTCCTTCGTATATTGTTAGGGGGAATGCCTATGAATATAGATCGTATTGGGCCTTGGTCTGAAATAAAGCTGGAGATTGTCAAGAAGTATCTCAGCGCGTACACAACTGTCTTGAAGAATAGAGGTTTTCACTTTTCGTATATAGACGGATTTGCGGGAGCTGGCCAACATTTTTCCAGAGAAAACTCAAAGGTTGTACCCGGAAGTCCTCTTATCGCCTGTCAAATAGATGAACCTTTCAAGAAATATATTTTTATCGAAATTGACGAAAAAAAGACACTACAACTCGACGAGATTAAAGAACAATTTCCTAATTTGGACATCGAAATTAAGGCCGGTGATTGCAATCCTCTCCTGATAAAGGAGATATTTCCGCACATAACATTCGAGAACTACAGGCGTGCTTTGTGCCTTTTGGACCCTTATGGACTCCACTTGGACTGGAATGTTGTCGAGATGGCAGGGAAGTCAAAGGTAATTGAACTCTTCATTAATTTTCCAATTATGGACATGCAAATGAATGTACTCTGGACGAAACGCATTTCAGAAATAAGCCCCGCACAAGTTATTCGAATGAATAAATTCATGGGGTGTGAGTCTTGGAAGGAGAAAGTTTTTCAACAAGACCTTGATCTCTTTGATGAGGATAGGCAAGCGAGAATTCCCAAAGCCGCTCGTGTTCTCGCTGATTATTATCGAGAGAGATTGGTTGAAATCGCAGGGTTTGAGTTCGTTCCGGAACCGTTATTGATGGAAAATACATCTAGAGCTGGCCTTTACTATCTTTTCTTTGCATCTCCGAACAAGACAGGTAATAAGATTGTGAAGGGAATATTCAGTAAATATAGAAAGGGTGGTTAGCCATGTCAACGAACTCACGCATAGAATGGACTGAGACGACCTGGAACCCTGTCACAGGTTGCAACCACATGAGTCCCGGTTGTCTGAATTGTTACGCCGAGCGTATGTCTAAACGCTTGCAGGCGATGGGCTCTCCCAGTTATGTGAATGGTTTTGAGCCAACAATGCACGAGCGTCTCCTTGAATTGCCCTATAGCTGGAAAAAACCGCGTAAAGTATTTGTAAATTCAATGAGTGATTTGTTTCATAACAAAGTTACGACTGAATTCATTGAGAAAGTTTTTGAGACAATGAATAACGCCTCGGCTCACCAGTTTCAAATTTTGACAAAGAGACCCGCTCGTGTCATTAAGCTCAATAGTAAATTGAGATGGGCCGACAATATCTGGATGGGTGTTAGTGTAGAGTTAGCCGAGCTCAAATTCAGAATCGACCGCTTAAGAGAAACTGCAGCTCACATCAAGTTTCTATCTCTCGAACCGCTTCTTGGTAGCCTTGGCAAGCTCAATCTAAAGGGAATTGACTGGGTGATTGTTGGCGGTGAATCCGGTCCAGGAGCCAGGCCGATGGATCCGAAATGGGTCATTGAAATCAGAGATCAATGTATCAAGGCAAGAGTTGCGTTTTTCTTCAAGCAGTGGGGCGGAGTACAGAAAAAAAAGGCAGGTCGAATTCTTGAGGGTCGCACCTGGGACGAAATGCCCGCCTAAAACCTAACCCGTACTCCCACATTCGGGAAGATTCCATTGTCGTAAATAAAGCCGTTGTTCGCGCTGATTATCGGATTGGCGCGGTTTAAAACATTGTGGATATTCCCGAAAATTTCTGTCTTTCCCATTTTCTTCGAGAAAGAAAAATTCAAACTAACATGCGCTGGAAAGCGCAGTGCGTTTTCATTTGCGACCAGATATTCTTGCGCCTGTCCGGAATAGATCGCGTAGAGATCACTCAGCGTGAAATCTCGTAAGTCAAGCGGGGTTGTGTAGCGGTAGCCCGAACGGACGTTAAACTCGGCTCCGAGTTTCCATCCTCTGCCTGCGCGCAAATCAAAACCCGATTCAAACTTGTGGGGTGAGTCCTCGCTATAGTGTGATAAGATGTCGCCGTTTTGTGAGCGTACTTTTGTGAATGAATATCCAAAACGAAAATCGGCGCGCTCACCGAAAACTCCCGGCAGGGCGCGGGTTCTGTCATATGACACCGAAAGCCCAGCGAAAGTCTGCTCGCCCTTTGATTTCATTTCAATTTCTGTAATTATATTGAATTCAATATTATTGAACTCAAATTGTGAGAATGATGGTGTCAGAGTTGGAAGATCAGAAATTGTTTTGGTGAAGACTTCAACGTTAGCTTGCGTATTGTTTCTATCATCGTAATTGTAAGAGAGTTTTGCCATGTCGGTTTTGATACTTTGCAGATCGGCTATGTTTTTTCGCACCAGTATCTGAAATGGTTGCAGTATATCCGAGATCGGTGATTCGGCGTAGGTTCCGGCGCTGAAACTAAATTCGCTGGTTGTTCCTATGCGACGACCGAGAGAAATCCTAATGAGTTGATCGTCGCTTTTGGCCTGGTAGTCGTTCTGCTGAATCCGCAAACCGGCGCTGGCGCGCCAGTCTTTCCACTCGCGGGTGACTTCGCCAAAAAGCGCCATGTCATATCCCCTGTCGGCGAAGTTGAGATCACCATAAAGAATATTAAGCGCAAGTTGATATGGATTGGGGTTGTCGCTTGTGGCCTGGGGCGGGTTGAAATTCCAGTTCTGTTGCTGAAGCGATACGGTTGGGTAGTGGCGCAGTTGTCCAAACGTGCCCAGTTTGACCTGGTACTCTCCGAAGAGAAGATCAAGCTCTGTATTGAGGCGATATTTCCAACCCTTTTCGTTCAGATTTAAGTTAACCGACTCTTCATTGCTTTTGTATTCCCAGTTCGCTCTATAGAGAGAAACGGTTCTCGCGCCGCTTAGCGTTATTTTTCCGCTTGCTGTTGGTGTAACGCTATTTAGCTCAAGCCCGAAGTAACGACGGGTCTGATGTTGGAACGCCTCAAAGTTGTTTTCGTTGAATGATTCAGGCGTTTCGACAAAATCGAGATAATCGCGCGTGTGGTATTGGTCGAAGAAAAGGTTCGTTGACCTGCTGAGTCTTACACCTGTGGTGACTAATATATCCTCAAAATTCGTCGGCGGAATTGTTCGTCTCTTACTTTGCGAATTAATCCGCTTGGCAAGTTTGTCCAGAACGGACTTGCGCAAAGTGGCGCTCACAAAGTATTTCTCGGTTGAGTGATGTATTGTCCCGGTCGCTTCTAGCGCTGAGAGGACAGCGCTATTCGTGGATTTGTTTTCAAATATTCTCGCTGACTCCAGTTTAATTTCTGTCGGAGTCGCGCTTGAAGCGGAGCCTGTCAGATCAGTGAAGCTGACTCTGTCTAAAGCAGTCGATGGTATAATCGAGAACATTCCGTAATGGGTCGGGTCGCGGCCAATTGAGATTCCATTTAGGGAATAATCCGGCTGTGATCCGCTAAAGCGGATTTGCGAACTGAGAGCGGAACCGGAGCGGCTCACATTGGGACCCTTGATAGCGGCGAGCGGATTGTTCAGGAAAGCGCCCTGACTGGTTAAGTTGGTTAGCTTCTCGCCTTGCTTAGTACGGACATTCGACTGATTCCTGCCTGCGATAATTAGCACTGCATCATACTCAATTGATTCCTGTGTCAGTTGAATATCAAAAAATTGACTGAGCTGACTCCGGGTAATATGTATGGTTGTGGAGGAAAACCCGATTGAAGATACGCGCAGAGACAAATCACCCGCCCGCAAACAATCAAATTCGATTTCGTCCGCGTAAACCACCCTCGCAAATGTGCCATCCATGTTCGCCGCCCATCCGCCGAGGAGAGAGTCACCACAATACAAGACTATTGACGCACCGGGAATGGACTCGCCATTCTGGTATGTGACAATCCCGCGCAGGATATAGGAGTCTATTTCTTGACGATTTTCATCGGCTTTTACAGTCGCATACAAAAAGATTGTCGCATGCAAAAAGAGAGCGATAAAGAAGACTGCGATAGTTCGAATTGTAGCTCGCGCGAGTACTAAACTCGCCTCAATATGGTCTCTATAAGTTCCCACCACAGTGGATATCCCAAAATGGGCGCCACAGTGGTAGGAGAGTCATGAAGCCCTTTAATCGATTATGATACAGTAGCTTAGAAGATACGCAACAATGGACCGAATCGACGCAGGCTGTCTCAACTGCGCAACACTTTGCATTTTGGAAGATATTTATAGTGAGAATTGTAAAGAAATTTGTGACGATCTTGATTAAAACAAAGCCACATGAGCTTTGCGTATGTTGATGAACCCGACAAACATTGTTCACGTCTGCACATGAAGCCGCGCAACACCATCCCGCTTGACATCTTTGCAACAGTCACTATCTTTCATAAGACATATCTTATAACTGTTGGAAGACAACCTAATTTCATAACCCGTTCTAAGGGAGCGTATCATGCCTAAAGCAATGTTGTTTGCATCAGTCCTTGCGCTAACGATGGCGACGGCTTCTCAAGCCGCCTCGCCGCAAATGATTAACTATCAGGGTCTTCTGACTGACAACGTCGGAAATCCAGTGACCGACGCATCTTATTCGGTGGTCTTCACTATCTATGACGCCGCGATGGCAGGAACATCCGTCTGGACAGAGACACAGAATGTAACTACCTCTGATGGTCTCTTTACTGTCCTGCTCGGCTCGATCAATCCAATTCTGGACACCGTCTTCAATGAAACCACGCGCTACTTGGGTATTGCGGTTGCCGGTGACCCGGAGATTAATCCCCGAACCGCATTTGCAACAGCGCCATACTCGTTCCGTACCGCGACGGTTGATGGCTCCACCGGTGGCATTATCTCAGGTGATGTTTCGATACAGAGTGACCTGTCAGTTTCCGGCAAAGCGACTATCGGGCCGGGGCATACGAACTCTGGTGTTAATGCCTTCATTGCCGGACAAGACAACACGGCAAGTGGAGACTATTCCACAGTCAGCGGCGGTCTAAATAATATCGCCACTGGCACTTGGTCATCTGTCGGAGGAGGCGCGGATAACACCGCCGGTACTTTATATTCGACTGTCGGTGGAGGCACCAATAATACCGTGTCAGGGACGTACAGCGCTATTGCGGGAGGTATCCAAAACCAGGTCTCGGGTCAGTTTTCTGCAATTCTTGGTGGGTTTGGAGACACTATCCAATCTACGGCCAATTATTCTTACCTTTTCGGTATCAAGAGTATACTTACACAAGACTCTACTTTCATGGTTGATATGCCCCACATTCGATTCGGTGATGAGGCTACGGGCTTCGAATTCCCTCCTGTTGACGGAACTTCCGGTCAGGTCATGTCGACCGATGGAAGCGGACAGCTGGCCTGGACCGCTCCGGGCGGTGGAGGCGAACCATCCGGCTGGTTTGATAACGGTACAGTCGTCCTGCTTGACAACAGCGACGACTCGGTCGGAATCGGAACAGCAACGCCCGACGCTCCGGTGCATATCTTAAAAGAGTCCAATTCCGCTACACCAGCTTTCGGTTTCCATACTGAATTCAAGAACATCGGGACCGGCGGGGGAATA